>JBCDEN010000559.1:0-3359 GCA_039179715.1 Pseudomonadota bacterium | reverse complement strand
CGCGATCAATGCCCGGCTTCACCTGCCGCAAAGCCTCCTCGATCTGGTCTCCGATCCTGTGAACGGGATTCAACGCGGAAAGCGCGTCCTGGAAGATCATGCCGACGGCTCTCGCGCGCGCATCGCGAATGACGTCATCGCCTGCGCGCACCAAATCAGCACTGAAGGGTGCGTTGAGCGAAATCGAGCCTTCAATCCTAGTGCGATTTGGCGTGAACGGGAGCTGGTGCAGATGCAGGATCGCTTTTGCAAACGCCGACTTGCCGGCACCGCTTTCGCCAACAATCGCGACCGTCTCTCCGCGAAAAAGGTCCAGGTCGATACCACGGACGGCGTGAAGCTGGCCGCCGCCCGGCAATTGAAAATAGACGTGAACGTTTCGGGCACTCAGGATCGGTTCAGTCATCGCTCAAAACGTCAATTCGGTCACGGAGGCTGTCTCCGATGAGCTGAAACAGCAGGGTGATCGTCACAAGGACGATCGATGGCATTCCGGAGATCCACCAGGCGTTGATCAGATAATCGCGACCGTCGCCGATCATCCGCCCGAGCGAGGCAGTCGGAGGCTGGACACCGACGCCGAGGAACGACAGGCCTGCCTCCATCAAGAGGACACCTGGAAAGGAAAGTGTGAGGATCACCACAAGCGGGGAAGCCAGGTTGGGCAGGATATGAAAAAGGGCAATTCGAACGGGACCGCCACCAAGCGCCCGTGACGCTTCTACATACCCTTCAGCTCTCAGGCTGAGAACCTGGCCGCGAACAAGGCGTGCATAGGCCTCCCATCTTATGAACCCAATCACAACGATCAACACCCAGATATCTGTTCCCAGGAGCGCGATACCGCACAAAAGCAACAGCAGGTCAGGCAGGGTCAGAAAAACGTCGGTCACAGTCATGACGGCGCGGTCGGTCCACGCACCGCCCAGGCCGGACAGCAATCCGAGGGAAATCCCCAGGAAGGCGCTGAAGATCAGGCCGAGCGTTGCAATTCCAAAGCTCGTGCGAATGCCGTAGATACAGCGGCTCAGGAGGTCGCGGCCAATATTGTCGGTGCCGAAGGGATGGGCCCAACTGCCGCTATCAAGCCAGACAGGCGGCTTGGATCTCGCCAAGAGATTGGTAAAATTCGGGTCGTGGGGCGCGACCACGGGCGCAAGCACCCCGACCGCAATGATGAACAGCAGGGCCGCCGCCGACACCGTGAGTGTATCGAACCTGAGCGTTCGCTGCTGCGGCGCTGCGGTGTCAGTCAATCAGGCCTCCACCCGGATGCGCGGATCGGCCGCGATGTAACAGAAGTCGATAAGAAGGTTCACCAGTACGACTATGCCGGCATAGGCAATCAACCCGAATTGCAGAACCGGAAAGTCCCGCCCTTCCACCGCATCGACGAGGACCCGGCCGACCCCGGGGAGCGAAAACACCGCTTCTACAAAAATTGTTCCATTCAGGAGGCCGGCGATCTCGAGACCGAGAACGGTGATCAGCGGAATCATGGCGTTTCGCAGGATATGGCCGCGGGCGACCTGGCCATCTGTCAGACCCTTGGAGACGGCCGTGTTGACATAGGCATGGCCGATGGCGTCCAGCATGGCTGCACGCATGAACCTTGCGATCGCTGCGATTATGGGAATGGCAAGGGTCACGACAGGCAAGATGTAGTGACGCGGCGTTTCAAGACCGGTTGTCGGCAGGACACGTAGGTAGTAGCCGAAAAACAGGATGAGCGCGATGCCGATCACGAAATGCGGCACGGCATATCCCAGAAAAGCAAAGCCCATGCCGGCGCGCGACGCGGGCGATGACCGATAGAGCGCTGAAAATGCACCGAGCGGAATACCGACCGCGATCGCCAAAAGCAGTGCGAGACCGCCGACGATAATCGTATAGGGCATGCGGTCGGCGAACATTTTCCAGACATGTTCGGATGTATAGAGAGAGCGGCCGAAATTGCCCTCGGCCACATTGCCGAGATAGCTCACGAACTGTTCTGGCCAGGGGCGGTCGAGCCCGTATTTCGCTTCCAGAGCCTCCAGATGCTCTGCCGTGATGCCTTCCGGATACATGACCTCAAACGGTGTGCCTGACAGACGAAGCGTCACGAACGCGATCACAAGCACCAGAAACATGGTGACAAGCGCACGCGTCAGCCGGATCGACATGAAGTGAAACATCACGGTCCTGTAAGGCTAATGGCCCCCGGATGTTCCACCGGGGGCCATGTGTTTCAGTAGTTCTCGCCGATGGTCACTTCGCCGGCGCGCAGCGGCAGGACATAGGGGCGCTGTGCAACCGGGATTTCGAAGGACAAGCCATCGCGCATGCCGTAGAGCTCGTGCGGCTCGTAGAGCAGGATCCAGCCGGACTCTATTTCGGCAAGGTCGAGAAGCTTGCGGTAGGCGTCTTTGCGAACTTCCGGATCTGTGGAGTAACGCGCCTCTTCATAGGTCGTCTTCCACTCCGGGTGGGAGGGAGACCAGAGCGGCCCGCGGCTCGACACCCAGGACTTGTCCGACCAGTGGGTATCCATGGCGCCCATAGGATCCGGATAGTACATCGGGTTCGACCAAGCGCGCACGTTCATCCGTTCATAGTCGATCTCGTCGACCTCCTGGAGCTCGAGCTTGACGCCACATTCGGCCCATTGCTGCTGGATGACCTGTGCCGCCAGATCCCCGTAAAGGTAATAGGAGCGCGGGAACTGCGCCAGGACAGGCTCGCCGTTGTAGCCTGCCTCAGCCAGCAGACGCTTGCCTTCTTCCGGATCGAACTTGATCAGCTCAAGTCCTTCAATGAAATACGGTGCGCCATATTCCTCGAACTGGTGGGCAAGGGGGACGTGCGCCTTGCCACCCCACAGGCCATCGACCATGGCCTGGCGGTCCGTGCACAGACGCAGGGCTTTGCGGACGAGGGGATTGTCAGTCGGCGGAGTGTTCTGGGCGATAATCCAGACGTGGAACATCGGCCAGGTGACACCCATGGTATTGATGCCATCGGCCTGGACGGCACTTTCCTGATCCGGCGGGATATTGGTCACCAGATCGAACTCACCGTTGACGAGGCCGGTCACGCGGGACGCAACCTCTTCCACATGTTTGAATTCAATTTTCTCAAAAGGGGCCTTTTCACCCCAGTAATCGTCGTAACGTTCCATGACGGCCAGGTCACGCGGCACGAACTCGGTCACCTTGTAAGGACCGGTGCCGACCGGGCTCAGGGCGGCATCTTCGAAACCCAGCTTCTCATAGTGCTCCTTTGAGGTGATACCGGCCGAACGGGCCGAGATCAGTGTCTCGAAATTTGGTTCGGCACGCAGGGTGTGGATACGCACCGTCAGCGGGTCCACCACTTCG
>JBCDEN010000075.1:0-10431 GCA_039179715.1 Pseudomonadota bacterium | reverse complement strand
CGCCCGCTGCCGGTGAAGTCGAACGAAGACCACCGTGCCGTTTACGACGCAATCCGTAAGGGCAACCCGGCCCTTGCGCGCGAACGCCACCGCAACCACCGCCGCGATGCCCGCGAAGTGCTGATAGAGCTGCTCAAGAAACACAAGCTGTTTCAGCTTTAGCGGCCGTGCTGCTCTACACCGTCATTCCGGACAAGCGCAGCGCCAGCTGCGCGCCGATCCGGAAGCCAGAGGTACTTCGCGCAGAAGGCGCGGCCGTTCAAGGACTTGTCGACATTTGCGTTCGCTTCGCTTGACCCAGATGTCTGGATTCCAGATCAGCGTTCGGCATCGCCTCACTTGTCTGGAATGACGATGAGAGAATGTCACATGCCCACCGCAACGGCGCGCGAACAGCACCTTCATCCTGATTAAGGCCGGAGGCTTGTCTCGAAGGATCGGCCGCACACGCTCCGATCTCGCAGCCCATCCTTCGAGACAGCGCTTCGCGCTTCCTAAGGATGAGGAAACTGCATCGACAAGCTCTGCGGTCAATGCATTCCCGCGCTATCCGCCCTGCCAGGTCCTGATCGCCTCGATCGGATAAAGCAGCATGATGACATTGAGGGTAAGGTTGTCCCGGATGACCCAGAGCGCCAACAGCTCGAAGATGATTGCAACAAGTACCGTGACCCAGACCGGCATGCGCCAGGCGAAGAAGAAACCGGCCAGCATCCAGACAATATCGAAGACGGAATTGAGCACGCTGTCCCCGGTATAGCCGACGGCAATCGTCGCTTCGCGGTACCGGTCTATGATCCACGGGCTGTTTTCGGCAACCTCCCATGCCGCTTCGAGAAAGATCGCTCCGAGCGCGCGCTCGCCCACCGTGTTGCGGCGGAATAAGAGCCAGAGCACCCAGTAGAAGATGAAGCCGTGAATGATGTGGGAGAAGGTGTACCAGTCGGCAATGTGCTGGGAGGAGCCTGCAAGATCGTCAGCGGGCGTCCAGAAAAGGACATAGCCGCAATCGCAGATCGGAATGCGGCCCATCGCAAGCAGGATGACCGCCGTGGCCGCAATCATGAGGAGGCCGATGATCAGGCATTTCTTGTTGCTCAAACGAGTCTCCCATGATTGCAGGGGCATACGGCGATTCTTTGCTGGAAAATCGCCGCCATTCCCTCTATGACCTTGCGCCAACGAAACATCAATCCGTCCGGCCTTTAAGAGTGGTGTTGCGCACCGGTTTCGACCGTCGCGAATGCGCAGACGCCGCCGGATTGACGGACCAGGAGACTTCCATGTCAGGCCTCAACGGTGCGGCGCCATTTCAAGCACGGCGCACGTTCGCAATCATTTCCCACCCGGATGCCGGTAAGACCACCTTGACCGAAAAACTGCTTCTGTCGGGCGGGGCGATCCGGGCGGCCGGACAGGTGAGGGCGCGCGGCGAGCGCCGCCGGGCCCGCTCCGACTGGATGAAGATCGAGCAGGAACGCGGCATTTCCGTTTCGTCCTCGGTCATGACCTTCGAGCGCAAGGGCATTGTCTACAATCTGCTCGACACGCCGGGCCACGAGGACTTCTCCGAAGATACTTACCGCACGCTGACCGCTGTTGACGCAGCCATCATGGTGATCGACGCCGCCAAGGGCATCGAGACCCAGACCCGGAAACTGTTCGAGGTCTGCCGCCTGCGCGACATTCCGATCATCACCTTCGTCAACAAGATCGACCGGGAAGGCCGTCACGCGCTGGAAATCCTGGACGAGGTTCAGGAAGCCCTGGCGCTCGACGTCTCGCCGCAGACATGGCCGGTCGGCATGGGCTCCGATTTCTTCGGCGTCTATGACTGGCAGCAGAAGAAGTTCCACACGTCCGAAGGCGAGCGCGGCGGGCCTTATGCGGAAACGAAGGACGTTTCCGGTCTTGAGGACGAGGTTCTGACGGGCACCGTTTTCGACCGCATCATGGAAGAGCTCACCGAAAACGTGGAACTCGGCGCGGAAGGCTATGCCGAGTTCGACAAGGAGAGCTTTCTCGAAGGTCACCTGACGCCGGTCTTTTTCGGTTCGGCGCTGCGCGACTACGGCATCGAGGAAGTGCTCGATTTCATCGCCGATAACGCTCCGGCACCGCATTCCCAGCCGGCAACCGGCGGACGCACGATCATGCCGGAAGAAGACAAGGTCACCGGCTTTGTCTTCAAGGTACAGGCAAACATGGATCCGAAGCACCGCGACCGCATTGCCTTCGTGCGCCTGTGTTCGGGCACCTTCAAGCGCGGCATGAAGCTGAAACATGTGCGCGCCAACAAGCAGATCGCCGTGTCCGCGCCGATCTTCTTCTTTGCCGAGGAACGCGAGATCGCCGATCTTGCATATCCGGGCGACGTCATTGGTGTGCCCAACCACGGCCAGTTGCGCGTCGGCGACACCTTGACCGAGGGCGAGAACATCCACGTGACCGGGCTTCCGGCCTTCGCGCCGGAAATCCTGCGCCGCGTGCGCCTGTCCGACACCATGCGCGTCAAGCAGATGCGTCAGGGCCTTCAGGATCTCGCCGAAGAAGGGCTCGTCCAGATCTTCAAGCCCGATCTCGGCTCCAACTGGATCGTCGGCGTGGTCGGTGCGCTGCAGCTCGATGTCGTGGTCGATCGGCTGAAGGCCGAATACGGCACGGAGATCGGTTTTGAAGCGGTTCCCTATAATACCGCCCGCTGGATCGAGACCGACAGCCAGACACTCCAGAAGATCATCGAGGGCCACCGCATCTCGGTCGCCAACGACCGCGACGACAAGCCGGTATTCCTGTTCAAGAACGCCTGGGAAGTCGGCCATGTCACTGAGAAGTTTCCCGATGTGACCTTCCGCGAAACCCGCGAGATCGTCTACGAGGCTTAACGTTGCCGACCTGACGATGACCTGCGAACTCAGACCCCTGACGCCACACGACCTGGACCTGATCCGCCGCCAGCGCAACGGCATGTTCCGCTCGATGAACCTGTCCGCGGATCTGATCGAGCGGATGGAACCTGCCTTCCGCGCATGGCTTCGGGACCGGCTAGCCGACGGGTCCTATTTCGGGTTCGTCGCCGACCTGGACGCTGAGCCTGTCGGCGGCATCGGTCTCATGGAGATTGAGTTTCCACCGCATCCGGCCCATCCCGAGACCACAAGGCGGGGCCGTATCCTGAACCTTTACGTGGAGCCTTCCGCGCGCGGGCAGGGTATCGCCCGCCAAATGGTGAACGCCGCTGAAAGCGAATTCAGGTCGCGCGGTCTGACCTATGCCGTTCTCCACGCGACGGAGATGTCCCGCCCGCTTTACGATCAGGAAGGGTGGCGCGGCACAGCCGAAATGGAAAAGGTTCTGACGCCGGATTGATCTGACTTGTGGTTGCAAGGCCCGCTCGAACTGCGGGTGCCCACCACCGGAGCGGTCGACTTTTGACAGTGCTTGGGGCAAACCGGAACCGGGGACGTCCATTTTTCCTTGTCATCCCTGCGAAGGCAGGGATCCAGCAGCCTCTTGACCGACCGTTTCGCCACGTGCCATCCACGCGGAATACTGGTTCCCGGTCTTGCCGCGCGTGCGGCAAACCGGGACGACAAATCGGGATTGAATTCGGTACGCCAACCTGGCATCGGACGGAATTGTTCCACCTCATCCTGAGGAAAGCCGGAAGGATGGGCCGCGCGCGCAGGAGCCTGCCGCCTATCCTTCGAGACGGACCTTGCGGTCCTCCTCAGGATGAGGTTGGTGCCTGAAACAGGCGGCAGCGAAGCGCATGAACAGGCCGCGCCAACCCACACTGGTCTTGCCATGGCTTGACCATGGCATCCATTGCCGTTCCGGCTTCACCTGGAAAGGCGAGCGCCGCAGGGGCGTCAGGGCGCGCATTGCCTGGCCGAGCCCTGCAATGACTGACGGCAGGTGACGTTTTTCGAGTACGGCCAAACCCTTCCGTTGTCATTCCGGCTGGAGCGCAGCGGAAGGCCGGAACCCAGTAATCATCAGTTTCTCCTCCTTCTTCAGGTTTCAACCACACAACTCACTGGTTCCCGGTCTTGCCGCGCGTGCGGCAAACCGGGACGACAAATCGGGATTGAGTTCGGTAAGCCAACCTGGCATCGGACGAAATTATTCCACCTCATCTTGAAGAAAGCCGGAGGTCTGTCTCGAAGGATGGGCCGCGCACACAGGAGCCTGCCGCCTTTCCTTCGAGACGGACCTTGCGGTCCTCTTCAGGATGAGTTTGGTGCCTGAAAGAGGCTGCAGCGAAGTGCATGAACAGGCTGCGTCAACCCAATCTGGTCTTGCCATGGCTTGACTATGGCATCCATGCCGTTCCGGTTTCACCTGGAAAGGCGCGACGCCGAAAATGCAGGGGGTATCCGTCCCTGATCCTGCGTCTACCGAATGCATCGAAGATCGGATTTGATTTCGCACGGTTTACGCGGGACACTCAGGGGCGGTGTCGGCAGCTTTGAGAGAACCTGCCGACACGGAACAAAAAGAGCCCGTGCCTAAATAACTGGCGGACGGGCCATGCTGTGATCGACGGGGAGCTTCCATGGCAGACTATGACAAGAATCCCGCGCCTTATCTGCAGCAGTCGGTCGCCGACAATCCCTACCGCTTGCTGGAATGGACAACATTCCTTGACGTCCTCGGCTCCGTCGATGGCAAGAGGGTTCTGGATCTTGCTTGCGGCGATGGCCGTCTGACACGCGTCCTTGCCCATGGTGGTGCCGCCGAAGTTCTGGGTCTCGACATCTCGGAGGAAATGCTGGACCGCGCCAGGGAACAGAACACGGAAGGGCAGCCGGAAGCCTTCCCGGACCGGGTGACCTTTGCCGAAATCAGCGCGGCGGACGAAACCTTCCAGATGACGCCGCCTGCGGATATCGTCACGGCGATGTATCTCTTCCACTATGCGCACAGTGTTGAAGAGCTGGGCCGGATGGCGGACCTGATCGGCCGCAATCTGGCGCCGGGCGGGCGGTTCGTCACCTACACGATCAATCCGGACTATGACTTCACCAGCGCGCCGGACGATATGGAAGACCGCATTGGTTTCCACTATCGCATCATCGAACCACCGGCCCATGCGCTCGTGATCAAGGATTTCGAGGTGCCGATCTGGCAGTGGCACCGGGCCCAGCATGAAGACGCACTGCGCCGCGCCGGGCTCGTCAACATCAAGTGGCATCCATTGACGCTTCCTCGCGATCAGGAGCATCACCTGGTCGGCTGGGCCTGGTATCTCGATAATCCGAGCTGTGTTGTCCTTTCGGCCGAAAAGGCAGGATAGCCTGTCTGCATGCCGTTTCGTATTCGAACAGGAAATGATTCAACTTCGGAACGAAACACTCTAAGCTTTCTGAAAGACTCATCTATTCCGGCTCCTGATGGCCTTCATCCAGAACTTTAACGCCGCCCGGATTCCGAAAGGTCCGACAGCCGGTCTAGTGCCTCTGGCCCGAGCGAAACGATTGGCGCGGGGCCGCAGTCGGGCCGGCTTGGCAAAGGTCCGCAAGCAGATATGAATATGCGCCCGGCGCGGGGATGAGACCCGCCGGGACTGGTTTCAAAGAAAGAAAAGGCCCTCATGTCCGAGCCGACAACGAAACTGACATCCAAGGCAATCGTTGCCGCATCCAGCGGCAACGTTCTGGAGTGGTACGACTTCACGGTCTACGGCTTTCTGGCGCCGACGCTGGCGACCCTGTTCTTCCCGTCCGAGGACAAGCTGGCCTCGCTTCTGTCCGCATTTGCCGTTCTCGCGGTCGGTTATGCGGCACGGCCCGTCGGCAGTGTGATATTCGGGCATATCGGTGACCGGGTCGGCCGCAAGGCGGCGCTGATGATCTCCGTACTCCTGATGGGCGGCGGTTCGTTTTCGATTGCCGCACTCCCGACCTATGACCAGGTCGGCCTGACGGCTGCCTTCCTTCTGGTGGCGATCCGGGTCGTTCAGGGAATTTCCGTTGCCGGGGAATACACGGCATCGGGCGTGCTTCTGGTGGAACAGGCAGGCGAGGGGCGCAAGGCAATGACCGGTGCCTGGGTTGCCTTCGCCATGATGTGGGGCTGTGTTCTTGGGTCGGCCGTTCCGGCGGGGCTCAGTTCTTTCCTCAGCTCCGAGCAGATGACGGACTGGGGCTGGCGGGTACCGTTTGCGCTTGGTGGCCTTGTCGCAATCTTCAGCGCCATCCTGCGTCTCAGCCTGACCGAAAGCAAACGCACCAAGGGTCCGGATGAAGACACCTCTCCGATCATTCAGAGCTTGCGGGATCACTCCGTGCTCATTGGCCAGATGGTGCTGTTGCTGATCCCGACAGCCGTGATCTACTTCGTCATCTACGTATATGCCGTGTCTTACCTGAGCTCCGAATCCGGTTTCTCCTCCGCGTCGGCGCTCGATATCACCACGATCAACCTGATCGTCATGGCGCTGTTCGTGCCGGTCTGCGGACTGGCGGCGGACCGGTACGGGTTGCGCCCGGTGTTCATGGCCGGCGCGATTGCGACGCTGGTCCTTGCCGGGCCGAGTTGGTGGCTGATGCACCGCCCGGATACCATCTCCGTTTTTGCCGGGCAGTTCGGCCTGACACTGGCCAGCACGGCCGGATGGGCTTTGTCGGTCACCGCTCTGACGCTTACGGCACCGGCGCACCTGCGCTGCAGTGTTGTCGCACTCGGCTACAATATCTGCATGGCCGTCTTCGGCGGAACGACACCGATGGTCGCGACCTATCTGGTCAACAGGACGGGCGACGACTACGCACCGGTCTACTACGTGATTGTTGCCACGCTTGTGGCAATTCCGGTTATCTGGCGGTTGCCTAAACTAATTGAGAAGGCGCGGTCATTGACCGTCGCCAGCGGCGCAGAGCAGTCTGGGATATGAGAGAACAAAAAACGAAAAAGAACCGGCCGTCCGGCCGGTTTCTCTTAGCTGCGGTTAAGCTTATGTCAGGAGGCCTTGGCCGCGGGCAGCTCTATATCGATGCCCAGTGTGGTGACGTCGCCCGAACGGTCCATTTCAAGCCGGACGGAGTCCGGGTCGATTTCGACGCGCTTGGCAACCACCGCCAGGATATCCTCCCGAAGGCTTGAAATCAGAACGGCGTCGGAGCCGTCATCCGCAAGCTCATGAGCAAGCAGAATTTGAAGCCGGTTATTGGCGACCGAGGCGCTTTCGCCTCTTTTGCCAAAGAGGCTCAGAATGTTCATGCCGCCCTCCCTTTGAAGAGTTTGCCGAACAGGCTCTTCTTTTCCTCGGGGATCGTGACCGGGATGTTTTCACCCAGCAGCCGGCGCGTTGCCTCCTGGTAGGCCTTTGCCGGGGGCGAATTCTCGTCCGAAAGCGTCACGGGAAGACCGACGTTGGAGGCTTTCAGAACGTCCTTGCTCTCAGGCACGACGCCGATCAGCGGAACGGACAGGATGTCGACGACATCATCGGTCGCCAGCATGTCGCCCGTCTTTGCCCGGTCAGTGTCGTAGCGCGTGATCATCAGATGCTTGGGCATCCGCCCGCCGTCTTCGGCAATCTTCGTCTTGGCGTCGAGCAGGCCGATGATGCGGTCGCAATCGCGCACGGAAGACACTTCCGGATTGGAGACGATGATGGCTTCGTCCGCATGGCGCATTGCCAGTGTTGCGCCGCGCTCGATCCCTGCCGGACTGTCGCAGATCACCCAGTCGAAATAGCCGCGCAATTCGCTGATGACGGCCTCGACGCCCTCTTCGGTGAGCGCGTCCTTGTCGCGCGTCTGCGAGGCCGGAAGCAGGTAGAGATTGTTGAGTTTCTTGTCGCGCACCAGCGCCTGCTTGATCGACGCTTCGCCGCGAACCACGTTCACAAGATCGAAGACCACCCGGCGTTCGGCACCCATGATCAGGTCGAGATTGCGCAGACCGACATCGAAATCGATCGCGCAGACCTGGTAGCCTTCCTTGGCAAGCGCCGAGGCAATCGCGGCGGTTGTTGTCGTCTTGCCGACGCCGCCCTTGCCCGACGTGACCACAACGACAGTGGCGTTGCTCATGGTGTCCGTCCTGTGTGTTCCAGCCGGCTGACCTTCAGCCGGGCCCCGTTAGTTCAGTCCTTCAAAGACCAGCGTCTCGTTCTCAAACCGGATTTGCGCGGGCGCATTGCGCAAGGTTCCGTCGAAATCGTCCGCGACCTTGTAAAGTCCGTTGATGGAAACAAGCTCGGCATCGAGCTTGGTGCAGAAAATCCTGGCACTGTCCTTGCCTGCAACGCCTGCCAGCGCGCGGCCGCGCAGCGCGCCGTAGATGTGAATGGAGCCGCCGGCAATGATTTCGGCGCCGGAACTGACGGAACCGATCACGGTAACATCGCCGTCGGGATGCAGAATGCTCTGTCCGGAACGGACATGGTCGGAAATCACGATCGACGAATCACCTTGCTTTGCGGTTTCGCGCTCAAGCTCGTCCAGAGACTTGGCGAAAGAATGGCCATTGGTTTCGGGCGCGCTGTCCGTTTCACCGGAGGACGCGTCCTTTCCGTTTTTCGTCGCGATTTCTTTATGGGTGCCTTTGTCCGGATTGCCGGCCTGCGTGTCGGGCTCGGGCACGTCCACCTCCGCCGTCAAGCGTCCGCCGCCAAAGCTTGGCGGCATGCCGTCTTTCAGCCGCGTTCCGGAAATGCCGTCAATGCCCATGACGCGGATCGACCGCTCCCCCAGGCCCTCGAGCACCCTTTCCAGGTCTTCGATCGGAATGTTGCTGCCGCGCACGTCGAGAATGATCGGACGGTCGATGAAGAAACCGGGCGAGCGTTCGATGATCCGGTCAAGCTCGCTGAACCAGCTGTCGAACGGCTGTTCCGGGGCTAGAACGATGGCAATAAAGGATTTTCCCTTGAACTTCATTTAAGAGGTCCGGCGGCGTTGTCTGATCAGGTGATTTGGTCGAATAAACCTAGCATTAACGGGACCTTGCATTCAGGCAGCGGTCCGTTTTCCACCGATATCGATTTTTTCGAACAATTTCAGTCAATTGGCGGTTCAACCGATCCTGATCGCAGATCGGCGCCGCAAGGGCTCGACAGAACTGCCAAGCCGCGCAGGCAGAATCAGGGCCGGGCTCCGGCGCAAATTTCTATGACCCTTGCTGGTTTTAACGAATTTCTCGCAAAAGGCTGGATTTTCGCCATATTGCAGCGCACTATAAGGTGTAAGTATTTTTCCGGCGTACAGCGCTTGGGGTAAAAAATGAGTAATTTCAGTGATATAATTCGATACATTGGTCTCTCTGCAGACGAGGCTGCTGCTGCACTCAACGTCTCAAGAGATGAAATTGTTCGCTGGTGCGAAACAAGCGAAGCCCCGCCACTGCACATATGGCAGGGGTTGTTGCGGATGTTCGACGAGATCCGTGTCTCGGCAGAGGAAGCCGCAAAGTCCGCGGATCTCGATCATCTGGAAGCCGACGACCTCAACAGCATCCGTCTGACCGTCCCCGGGCAGGCGGCGTCCGAGTTCGACGGCCCGAAACGCGCCGCGACCGCGCTTGCCGTGGCAACCCTGGCGCGGGTGTTTGTCTGATCCTCCAGCCGGGTACGCCTTTGATCGCGCATTGCCGGTGAATTTTCCATTCAGGCGCGCATCCGGTCTGTTGCATATGCCTAATTTCTGGTATTGACGGATTTCTAAGCGTTTCCCGATAAATCCGGCGCACCAGCCTCGATGCTGCGCAGACGCCGCCTTGACATCCGGGGCTGCGCAACAAGCAACCAGATCAGAACGATCCAACAGGGCTCTGGCAATGACAGCTACGCTCAAGGGACTCTTTGCCGCGCTCGGGGCATTTGCGCTGTTCTCAACGCATGATGCGGTGATCAAGTCGCTCGGCGCGACTTATGAAGTCTTTCAGATCATCTTCTTCTCGATGCTGTTCGCCTTCGTGCCCATGTCGATCATCATGCTGGCCGACAAGGCCATCGACAATTTCCGCCCGCACTATCCGGTGCTGGTTCTGTGCCGTGCAGGGCTTTCCATCGTCGCCATGTCCTGCGCGTTTTATGCTTTCACCGTGCTCCCGCTCGCCGAGACCTATTCGCTGCTGTTCGCAACGCCGCTGCTCGTGACCGCTCTCTCCGTTCCGCTTCTCGGCGAAACCGTCCGGATGCAGCGCTGGGGCGCTGTCGTTGTCGGCCTGATCGGCGTTCTGATCGTGCTGCGGCCGGGGCTCACCGAGCTGACACCGGGTCACTTTGCCGGTCTCACCGCCGCGGCGGCAAGCGCCATGTCGTCCATTCTGGCCCGAAAGCTCGGCGGCAAGGAACGGCCGGCAGTGCTGATCCTCTTTCCGATGCTGCTGTCGATGCCGGTCATGTCGATGACCTTGCCCGTTGTCTATGTGCCGGTGACGCTGCCCGATCTTGGCCTGATGGCGATTGTCGGGTTTTTG
>JBCDEN010000057.1:0-11312 GCA_039179715.1 Pseudomonadota bacterium | reverse complement strand
AGTCGGACGAGCCCTGGGTCGCGAATTTGGAAAGTCCACCGGCGATGGAATCCGCCCTGCTTTCAAACGCAACCGCCACCTTGCGGATCGCCTCCGCCGCCTGTGTTGCTTCCTTGATCAGCCCTTCGCCGTCGCCGTCCACCATCGTTGCCACTTTCTCAACGAGGCTCTCAACCCGAACGGAAGTTGCGTTCAGGGTCGCCGTCATCTGCTTCGCGTCGGTAATGATCTGGTCCACATCCGGCGTACGTTTGGACAGGTTCTCAGTCATCTCCTGAACATTGTCAGCCGCTTTCTGCGCGCTTTGCAGGATCGACGGGATACCGTTTTCCTGGCTGGCAAGTTCGGAGGCGGTCGTCTCCACGGATCCGACGATGTTGGCAACTTTTTCCGGGTCCACCGCCTTCAGCAGGTTGTCGGCTGTCTGCAGGGTTTCGGCGAACCGTTCGGCGGCGGCCTGAACATCGGTGATCAGCGCCGCGATCCGGTCGTCCTGATCGCGCACGGTTGCTGACACAGCCTCGAAATTCTGAACCGTCGACTTGGTCGACGCAATGATCTCATTGATCTGGCTTTGCTGGTTGTTGAAATTGTCGATCACGCTGGCAACGCCGTTCACCGCGCTTTCAACCGTTTCCGGGTCGACACTTGCGAGCACCTCGTCGACACGCAGCAGAGACGCGTTTATGCCCGTCGTGAACGAACTGACCGACTGGACCACCTGCTCGATTTCGAGCGGATCGATGGCAGCGGCAATTTCGACCCCGCGGGACATGATGGCATCCACCTTGACGACGACGTCCCTGCCGCCTTCCAGGATCTCGGAGATGGCGCCTTCCCGCTCCTGCACGACCGCAACGATCTTGTCGATGTTCTGCATGGTCGTGGTCGTCGAGGTGATCAGCTTGCCGATGTCCTCGCTTTTGGTTTCCAGCACCCCGCCCAGCGCCGCGGCACCCGACATGACTTTCTCCACATCCTCGGGCTTGACCGCCTGAACGATCTTTTGAACGTTGTCGAGGCCTTCATTGAGTTTCTTGGTGAACGTATCCAGTTCCTTGGCCGCGCTCTGCGCATCGGACATCAGAAGATCGATATCCTTGCTTGCCTTGCCGAGACTGTCTGAAAACGTTGTCAGGTCATCGACAATCGCCGTGACCTTGTCGGACGGCACGGCGGCCAGCAGCCGTTCACCCTGATCCACGAGCTTTTCCAGGCGGCCTGACAGGCTGGAAAATGCCTCGGATGCCTGTCCGATGCTTGCCATGAAGTCCTTCACGCCATCCGAATTGGCGGCAAGCGCGGCAGAAAACGTCTCGACGTTCTTGATCGTGTCGTTGATCAGCGGCTTGTTTTCAACCAGCACTTCCTCGATCGTCTTCATGGTCGTATCGGCGCGTTTGAGGACATCGCGCGCACCGTCGACAATGTCGTCGAAGAAGGATCGCTCGGCGTAAAGGACGGGAACCTTGCCGTCATCCTTGCCAAGAAGCAGCGGCGAGGACGACGTGCCGCCGGAAAGATCGACATAGGCAATGCCGGTCAGGCCGGTGAAATTCAGCGTCGCCTTGGTGTCTTCGCGGATCGGTGTGGAGGGTTTTATGCCGACCGTCGCAACAACCTTGGTTGGATCATCCGGCGCAAAATCAAGGCTTTTGACGTCACCGACCTTGATCCCGTTGAACAGAACCTGACCGCCGACCGGGAGGCCCGTGACCGGACCCGGATATATGATCTTGAGGTCGACGTTCTGGCGCGATTCGGCTGTTGCGGCCTTCCAGTAAACGAACCCGAACGCGGCTGCCAAAACGGCGACCATGAAGGAACCGATCAGTATGTAGCTCGCGCGGGTTTCCATTCAGTCCAACCTATACTCGGCGCAACGCCCGTTGACCCCTGAAATATTCCTTAATCCAGGGATCGTCATTTTTCATCATATCTTCAAGTGTCCCGATAGCCAGAACACGTTTATTCCCAAGAACTGCGATGCGATCGCAAATTGAATGCAGGCTATCGAGGTCATGGGTGACCATGTAGACGGTCAATCCGAGAGTTGAGCTCAGGTTTTGAATCAGCGTGTCGAATGCCGCCGCACCGATAGGGTCCAATCCGGACGTTGGCTCGTCCAGAAACACCAAATCCGGGTCAAGTGCAAGCGCACGCGCCAGACTTGCCCGTTTGATCATCCCGCCGGACAGTTCCGACGGCAATTTATCGGCTGCATCCTGCGGCAAGCCGACAAGTTCCAGTTTCAAGGTGGCAAGCTCGTCCATGAGCTGAGGCGACAGTTTCAGATGCTCGCGCATCGGCACCTGAATGTTCTGTTTCACGCTCAGCGACGAAAACAGGGCCCCTTGCTGAAACAGCACGCCCCAGCGCCGCTCGATGTTTTTGCGTTCCTTGTCGCTTGCGGTGGATAGATCGTGGCCGAAGACCGAGATCGTCCCGGACCGCTTCGGCGTGAGACCGAGTATGGTCCGCATCAGGACGGATTTGCCCATTCCCGAGCCGCCAACGAAACCAAGCACCTCGCCGCGCCGGACATCGAGATCAAGGCTCTGCAAAACGATCTTGGAGCCGAAACCGACCGTGACATCGCGAACCGACAGAACATAACCGGCGTCATCGCCGGTCGATACCGTCTCGCTCCCGTTCTGTGCAGCCTCTGTCATGGTCATGTGGTCGATCAGATCCCGATAGCGGCAAAGAACACGGCGAAGAAGCCATCAACGACAATCACGAGGAAAATCGCTTTCACCACCGACAACGTGGTGTGACGGCCAAGGGATTCTGACGATCCGCCGACCTTCAGCCCTTCCACGCAGGCAATCAGGCCGACGATCAGCGCCATAAAGGGCGCTTTCACCAGACCGACGGCAAGCGTCTCATTCGTGATGGCCACCTGCAGCTGGGTGAGGAAGGCAGCCGGAGGAATATCAAGATAGACCCAGGTGACGAGGCCTGAGCCGAAGAGGGCCGACATGTCCGCGATGAACGTGAGAATTGGCAAAGCGATCATGAGAGCCAGAATGCGCGGCAGAACAAGGACTTCCGTTACGCTCAGACCGATGACGTGAAGGGCGTCCACTTCTTCCTGCATGCGCATCGCCCCGAGCTCGGCTGTGAAGGCGGACCCCGATCGGCCGGCCACCATGATGGCCGTCAGGATAACCCCGATCTCGCGCAAAATGAGAATGCCCGCAAGGTCGACAACATAGATGTCGACACCGAACTGCTTCAAATAAAAGCCGCCCTGCTGGGAAATGATTGCTCCGATCAGGAAACTCATCAGGGCGACGATCGGCACCGCACCGATACAGCTGCGGTCGAACTGGACGGCAATGGAAATGCTGCGCAACCGCCGCGGGTTGATCACGACCGTCGTCAGGACAAGACCCAGCGAGCCGAGAATATGCATCATCGCCAGCCCGTCTTTGTAGGCGTCGACCATCGTCCGGCCCGTTGCCTCCAGGAAACCGGCGATGGTGAAACCACCATGCTCCGGCTTGTAGCTCGGCGGATGATGGCGTTCGATCTCGTCGAAGAGCTGTTGGCGCACCGGCGTCACTCCGGTCAGCCCGACCTTCCGCCCTTCAAATTCAAGACGGCCGCGCGTGCGGTGGATAAGCCAAGCGCCGCTGGTATCGAGATGCTCGATCTTGGAAACGTCTATACACGTCAGACGGTCCTTGGCGACTTTGAGCTGTTTCAGCCCGGATTCCGCGTCGCCGATGGTGCTCACGGTCCAGTCGCCGGAAAGAGCAAGAAACTGGTGTTCAGGACCATCGGCCTCCAGTTTCATATCCGGATCAATCTTTTTTTCCAAGAATGCCATTCTGGATGGCTGCCCTCTTGCCGCTTGTTCGATATCCCCCGTATACCTGATGGACAACTTTAACGTCCAGCAGCCACTTGAAAGCTTTGTCCATGGAAATCGCTCATCCTTATCTTTTGTTCCTCGGGGATGTCCCTGATGCTCTGGCCGCAAAAACCGCCATCGGCATTGTTGATTGGCGGAAAGACTGGTGTCTCGGCCAGGTCAGACTGCAAGGCTGCGCCGCTGATACCGGCCTTCCGGACATGAAAATTGCCGAAGGCGCAAGCGCCGGTGCAAAGACAATGATTATCGGCGCGGTGAACGCGGGCGGACGTCTGCCTGATCATTGGGTCGCCTCCGTGATCGAAGCCCTTGATTCGGGGATGGATGTCGCCTCCGGCCTCCATGTCCGTCTTGGCGACATTCCGGCAATCCGGGAAGCAGCGGAGCGCAATGGCCGCGCACTTCACGACGTGCGCCACAATTCCATGACCTTCTCCACCGGCAAGGGTACGAAACGGCAGGGGAAACGCATTCTCGCTGTCGGCACGGACTGTTCCGTCGGCAAAAAATATACGGCCCTTGCGATGGACCGCGCCATGAGCGAGCGGGGCTACAACAGTTCCTTTTGCGCAACAGGCCAGACCGGCGTCTTCATCTCCGGGCGCGGTGTTGCTCTCGACGCAGTGGTTGCCGATTTCATTTCCGGCGCGGCCGAGTGGATCTCACCGGAAACGGAGGCCGATAACTGGCAGATCATCGAAGGTCAGGGCTCCCTGTTTCATCCGTCCTTCGCCGGCGTCACCCTCGGTCTCCTGCACGGATCGCAGCCGGACGGCTTCATTGTCTGCCACGAGCCGACCAGAACGAAAATGCGCGGTGTTGAAACGCCGCTTCCCACGATCCAGCAGGTCATCGACATGACCATCCAGTGCGGCCGGTTGACCAATCCGGACATCCGCTGCATCGGGATCGCGGTCAACACCGCCGCGCTCGACAAGGACGAGGCGCTTGCATTCCTGGCAAAGGTCGGAGAGAAGCACGGCCTTCCGGCGACGGACCCGGTCCGTTTCGGCATGGACGCCATTGTCGACAAGGTCTCCGCGGAATTTGGTGCGCCATGAATCAGCTTGTCAGCATTGAAGCTGAGAGCTTTGAAATCGCAGGCGGTTTCAAGATCTCCCGTGAGAGCCGGACGCATGCGAAAGTCGTTGTCGTCGCGATCTCCGACGGACCGGTCACCGGGCGCGGCGAGTGTGTGCCCTATCCGCGCTATGGCGAATCCCTGGAGACGGTTCAAACGCAGATAGAGGAAATCACCCCGCTGCTGCAAACCGGTCTGTCCCGTGAGGCACTGCTGGAGGCCATGCCGGCAGGCGCGGCACGCAATGCCGTAGACTGCGCCCTTTGGGACCTTGAGGCAAAGCGCGCGGGCAGGACGGCAGCGGAACTTGCAGGCCTCGCCCCATTGCACCCGGTCACGACAGCTTTCACCATCAGCGTCGACACGCCGGAAACGATGGCGCAGAAAACAGCCGCCGCGGCCCATCGCCCGCTTCTGAAAGTCAAGCTTGCCGGTCCCGGTGACGACGATCGCATTCGTGCCGTGCGCGCTGCAGCGCCGAACGCCAAACTCATTGTCGATGCCAACGAGGCCTGGGACGAAAGCTGCTTCGACAAGAACATGACGGCCTGCGCCGCCGTGGGTGTCGAACTCATTGAACAGCCCCTGCCCGCCAAGGCCGATGACCTGCTGCGCTCGTATCAGTCACCGATCACGATCTGCGCCGATGAAAGCCTGTCTCCGGGAAAGGGGCTCGACGAGCTCCGGGAAAAGTACAGCGCGGTCAACATCAAGCTCGACAAGGCCGGCGGACTGACCGAAGCCCTGCGCCTGCTGGATGCCGCCCGTGCGGCCGATTTCACGGTCATGATCGGCTGCATGCTCGGAACGTCGCTGGCAATGGCTCCCGCCGTGCTGATCGGCCAGAACGCCGACTATGTCGATCTGGACGGGCCCTTGCTGCTGACGCAGGACCGCTCGCCGGGGCTGCGCTTCGACGGCAGTACGCTTTATCCGCCCGACACGGCACTTTGGGGATAGTCTTCCGAATTCAGGTGTCCATCGGACGAATTTGCCGCCGGATTACAGGTGCCGCGAATATCAGCGCGATGCATCCGGCGAGGGCCGCAGCCGCCATCAGATAGAAAGGCATGTGCGGGTCTATCTGGAAGAGAGCACCTGATACCGCAAGCCCGAGTGCCGTCTGAATGCCGATCGACGCGGTCAAAAGGCCCTGCCCCGTCCCGGACCAGCGCGGAGGCACGACCTTTGCCAGGATCGCGACGGCACCAAGATGTGCCGCGCCGAATGTCAAACCGTGCAGAACTTGCAGAGCTCCCATGAAGACGAACGTGTCCGCAAACGGAAACAGGCCCCAGCGAATTACGGCGGCAACGCCCGCCGCAAGCAGGAAGACAGGCGGATCGAACCTGAGCGACAGTTTTCCGGCAATCGTGAAAAGCACGATCTCTGCGGCAACGCCGACAGCCCAAAGCAGCCCAATGGTAAAGTCGGGCACATCGATCGATCGCCAGTAAAGCGTGCCGAACCCGTAAAAGGCGGCATGCGTGGCCTGAAACAGGCCGAGCAGCGCCAGGATGGGCCAGAACCAGAGCTGCCAAAACGGGCTCGTTCCGCTTTCGCCGTCGTCTGCGCTGCTGCCGTTTTTTTTCTGCTGCCGGGGCAGCGACAGCACAACGAAGCCGGTTGCCAGCGAAGCCGCAACCGTCAGCGTGACGATGATCCACGCCGTACTCTCCGCCGCAAGGGCTCCCCCGGCAATATTGGCAAGCACAAATCCGACCGAACCCCAAAGGCGCATTCGGGCGTAATCGGCTCCGGTGTTGCGCGCTGCATCAAGTGCGTAAGCGTCACTCAACGGAAGGATCGGCGCCTTGATAACCATGTAGCCGATCATGGCTGTCCCGGCGAGAATGAGACCGCCCGGCAGGTAGAACAGTGAAATGAAACCGGCCCCGATTATCGAATAGATCAGAATCGACAGCCGCCGCTGATCCGTTCTGTCGGCGATATTGGAAAGCAAGGGGCTGGCGGCAATCCGGACAAGCGTCCCGGCGCCCAGAATAAAGCCGATCTCTGCAGCACTTACGCCGCGGAATTCCAGTACCAGCGGGAAGAACGGAAGAAAAAGTCCAAAGCCAAAAAAGTGGCATGCAAACAGCGCCGCAACCCTTGCGCTAACATTGTTGGACAAATCTGTCATTTAACCTGTGAAACAGCCTGGAACCGCGACGGCATAAAAGGATGTTAACGATTTTCACCATACGATCCGGGTGAAGTTGCCCCTGATACGGCAACACACGATCCTTAGGCAAGTTGAGAATCGCGTCCATATGAAAGCGGCAGCAACACAGCAAGAACCGGAGTTGATCGGCGAAGCCGAATATCACACTCTAGAACAGACCCTGCTGGAATCCGATCGCGGGCGTCGGTTTCTGAAAGAATATCTCAATCGCCACAAAACGCCCGAGACGACGGAAATCCTCGGTGCCATTCAGCGCCTGGAAAAAGTCGTCACGCGCGAACGCACGGTTCCGGATCTCGACAAGATTCGTCTCGACATTGCCGAGATGCATGAGGCAATCGAGCGGACCAAGGCCGAAATTGCGAATATCAAGGCCGAGGGAGACGATGACAGCAACCGCTTCGTCGATGCTTCCCACGAACTGGATGCGATCGTCACCCAGACCGAAGGCGCGACCCAGTCGATTCTGGAAGCGGCCGAACAGATCCAGGAACAGGCCTGGGTGCTGCGTGAAAAAGGCGCTGACGATGCGGCCTGTGACGAGATCGACGCCAAGGCGACGGAAATCTTCATGGCGTGTTCGTTCCAGGACCTGACAGGTCAGCGGACGAACAAGGTCGTGCAGGTTCTCAGGTATCTGGAGAGCCGCATCAATCTCATGATCGGCATCTGGGGTATCGAGGGTGTGGAAGCCGAAGACACCGCCGGTCCTGTCGATACGCGTCCGGATGCGCATTTGCTGAATGGACCGCAACGGTCAGGCCGGGGCGTGTGCCAGAACAGTGTCGATGAACTCATGTCGGTGAGCGACGACGTTTTTAATGCGGCACTGGAAGAAACCGGTACGGAAGCAGGCGCAGAGACACCCGATCCTCAAGAGGTCTCCCTCACCGCGAGCGAGGCCGATGTCGACGCGATAATGGCTGGCGGCGATGAGCCGATGGATGCATCTGCGATTGACGACATGTTCGCATCGGCCCCGGCGGTATCAGCTGAAGAAGACGCCGCGCCGGAAGTGGAAGGCGAAGGAGCGGGTATCGACCCGGACGCCACTCTTGACGAAGCAGCGATCGAAATGCTGTTCGACAGTGAAGTGAGTGCAGAGGGGGACGAAGTTGAAGACGAGGTCGAGGCTGAAACCGAGGTCGAGGCTGAGGTTGAGGATGACGCCGAAGCCGAAATCGAGCTTGAGGCTGACGCCGAGGTTGCGTTCGACGCGGAGCTCGAAGCCGAGGCGGATGTTGCCTGGGAACTTGAAGACGAAACGGCTGCGGACGAAGACGCAACCGACGACCCGCTTCAGCAGCTTTCCGAAGCAGAACGCCAGGCGCTGTTCAACTGATCGCCCGGAAGATCAAAAGCGAAACCAAAACGCGGCTTGGAGCCGCGTTTTTTGTTTGCGAGATGAGTTCCCTGTCCCATTGTGACCAGAAGTCGCTATCCGGCAGCGCGCCCTGCATTCACCGCGCGGATCCGGCCTGGCGCGACAGGGCCCTCGACAGCATGTCAGGGTCGATATTCCCGCCCGTGAGCACCAGCCCGACCGTCTTGCCCCTGATCGGAAGTTTTCCATGAAGAACTGCGGCCAGAGCGGCCGCACCACCCGGCTCGACGACCAGCTTCAATTCCGTGAAGGCAAAGGCAACGGCATCAAGGACCTCCTCGTCCGTGACGGTCACGCCTTGCGATGCAAGCTGGCGCAGGATCGAAAAACCGATTTCGCCGGGCGTCTCGGACAGAAGCGCATCGCAGATGGAACCGGACTTGCGCGTGTTTGACAGCAAAGCTCCGGCTTCGAGTGAGCGCTTGTAGTCGTCGAAGCCGGCCGGTTCGACCGTGTGAAACCGCGTACCGGGTGTCTTGTGGGCAAGAGCGAGCGCAATACCGCTGGACAGGCCTCCCCCGCCGGTACACGCCAGAACATCGTCGAGCTCGTGTCCCATGTCTTTTGCTTGCGCCGCCAGTTCCAGCCCGACCGTTCCCTGCCCCGCAATCACCGCAGGGTCGTTGAAGGGATGCACGAATGTGGCACCGGTCTCGGCGCACAAAGCCGCGGCGATCTGGTCCCGGTCCTCATTTTCGCGGTCATAGGTGACGACCTCTGCTCCGAACGCACGCGTGCGCGCAAGCTTGATCCGGGGGGCATCTGCCGGCATGACGATTGTTGCGTCAACACCAAGAATGCCGGCGCTGGCGGCAACACCCTGCGCGTGGTTTCCCGAAGAACAGGCAACGACGCCCTTTGGGCGATCCTCCTCGGGTATCAGGTTCAGGCAATTGAAGGCTCCACGGAACTTGAACGAACCGCTGCGCTGCAGGCTTTCCGGCTTGATGAAAACGGTGGCACCTGTGTGCGCGTCAAGCGCGGGATGCCTCAGCAAGGGCGTTTTCACCGCAAACCCGTCGATCCGGTGCGCGGCCGCCTCCACATCCTCGAAGGTCACCGCTTTGCCCGAATAATCCCGAAGGTCATGGTCAGTTCCTGAAACAACAGTTTCCGTCATCGAAGTCACCTTTGAACAGCACAGTTGCCCGATGACTTATCAGGTATTGGGCTTAACTCAACATGCAGTTGGCGTCTTTGGTGCCGGATTGTTTCCGGGACCGGCGCTGCCTGCTGCCGATGTTCACTCTGCCGCCCTGGCGCTGCCTGCACGGCCGTTGTGGATGTCACGGGCCGCGACGCAATTTTCGAAGAACTGTCGTGCGCTGGCCGCCCAGGTGTAGTTCATGGCGATTTTCCGGCAGTGGTCCCGGGATATCTTCAGAGCGGCTTCCGCCGCTTCCTGAAGGTTTTCCGAAAGCACGCCTGCCCCGGTATCGCCTATGACGTCGAGCGGCCCCATGACGGGAAAGGCGGCGACCGGGACCCCGCAGGCCAGTGCCTCCAGCAGGACGTTGCCGAACGTGTCCGTCAGCGACGGGAATACAAAGACGTCTCCCGCGGAATAGTGACGGGCGAGGTCCTCGCCGAGCTTGGAACCGGTGAAATGCGTCTCAGGATATTCACGCCGGAGCGCCTCCAGCTGCGGCCCGCCGCCCACGACCACCTTGGATCCGGAAAGTTCCAGATCCAGAAAGGCCTTTATGTTCTTTTCAACCGCAACCCGGCCGACATACATGAAGACAGGCCGTGGCAGATCATCGGGCAGAACGGAGCCTTCATAAGGCCTGAACAGGTTCTCGTCGACACCGCGCGACCAGCGCATCAGGTTTTTGAAGCCCCGCGCTCGCAGATCGTCTTCGAGCGAGCGGGTCGCCACCATGCATCCTGAGCCCGCATTGTGAAACCTGCGCAACCAGGTGTAGGACCAGGACAGGGGCACCGGAAGGCGCGCGGAGACATATTCGGGAAAACGGGTGTGATAGCTGGTCGTGAACGGTTCGCCCGCTTTTCTGGCAACGCTTGCGGCCAGGATTCCAAGCGGTCCTTCCGTCGCAATGTGAAGGTGCTCGCAATCGTATTCCCGGATCATCCGGCGGACGATGCCCCGGTGTGTAAGGGAGAGCCGGATTTCGGGATAGGTCGGACAGGGCAAGGTTGTGAAGGCCCGGGGCGTCAGGAATTCAACCCGGACACCCGTTGCCACCAGCGCTTCCGCAGTCCGCTCCAGCGACCTGACCACGCCGTTTATCTGGGGATGCCAGGCATCCGTCACGATCAGGATGGAACTCATGCGGCGACCGGGGCTTCCTTGGTTTTCACCGGCGCCGGTCCCTCCTGGGTCTGATCCACCCATCGGATTACCTCAAAAGTCCCATCGTGATGTTCCGCAACTGCCGTGCAGCTCTCAACCCAGTCGCCCGTGTTGATGTAGTGAATTCCGTTCATATCACGATCGGCTGCGTGGTGGATATGCCCGCAGATCACACCGTCGACACCCTGACGGCGGGCTTCATCGGAAAGCGTTTCCTCGAAGCGGCCGATGAAGCTGACGGCGTTCTTCACCTTCAGTTTCGCCCAGGCGGACAGCGACCAGTAGGTCAGGCCGAGACTCCTGCGAATGTAGTTGACCCAGGTATTGACGCTCAAGGCGGTGACATAGGCCTTGTCGCCGAAAAACGCCAGCCACTTGGCATGGCGGATGACGACATCGAACTGATCGCCATGAATGACTAGGTAGCGTTTCCCGTTGGCCGCTTCGTGCACGATGCTGTCACTGACT
>JBCDEN010000160.1:0-7584 GCA_039179715.1 Pseudomonadota bacterium | reverse complement strand
GCTTCGCCCATCATGCCGAGGATGGTCATGCCGGTCACGCCTTTGTCGAGATAAAACTCCACGAGCCGGTCGGCGCTGTCATAGTCGATGGCACCCGTGTCCGTGAACGGGGTGGCCGAGATGATGAAGACACCGCTGGCGTCCACTGTCAGCGTCATGTTTGTTTCCTCCGAACGTGACGGTCCCCCGGCAGCTGGCTGCCGGTTTGCGGAACGGTTATTTGAAAACGGTCCTGCGTTTCGCAATACTCGGTGCCGTGCAGCCGACCGACCGGCGTGTAGGCGGACGTGTCGACCTTCAGGCTCGCCGTTTCGATCAGGCCGGGCCTGGCGCTGAGCGCGAGTATCTCGGCAATGCACAGATGCCGGCGCGGCGTGATTTGGCGCATCTCGAACAGGCGGCATTCGAACCGTATGGGGGCTTCCCCGATACCGGGGGGCGCGACGATCCGGGATGGTGCTTGCGTCAGCCCCGCGAAGTCGAGCTCGCTCTGGTCGGGGCCAAGATCCGCAGCGCAGGCGGCCATTGCGGACGCCATTTGCCGGTCGACAAGGTTGATGACCAGTTCGCCGCTTTCAATGATGTTTCGGGTCGTGTCCTTGATGGCTCCGGTGTCGCGGCGCGATTCCAGTCCCAGAACGGCAAGCGCGGGATCTTCCGAAAAGACATTGAAAAAACTGAACGGCGCCGCGTTGACGATGCCCGCAGCGGACACCGTGCTGACCAGTGCGATCGGGCGCGGGACCACCGTGGCGGTCAAGAGTTTGTAGCGTTGCTGCGGCAGCAGGGTCGTGAAATCGAGAAACATCAGGTCATTCCGGTGGCAATTCGGCACCCGTGCGCTGGGTGATCAGTCCATAGTGCTCGATGCGCCGGTGCCGCGCGAAATCGAAGATCGTCTCCTTGCCGAAATTGCACAGGTCAAGATCGCAGGCATGCACGAGAATTTCGTCGTCTTCCGTCGCGCTTTCCGCAACGATTTTGCCGTTCGGGTCGACGATCAGGCTGCCCCCGATCAGCGGGTGCCCATCTTCAACGCCGGCCTTGGCAACCGCAATCACCCAGGTGGCGTTCTGATAGGCACCGGCCTGAACGCTCAGGCGGTGATGGAACAGCCGGTCCTCCGGCCCTTCCGCCGACATCTGGGAATTGACCGCTGGCGTATTGAAGCCGAGCATCACCATTTCGACGCCCTGGAGACCCATGACGCGATAGGTTTCCGGCCAGCGCCGGTCATTGCAGATGCACATTCCAAGGATGCCGCCCTGGTTGCGCCAGACCGGAAAGCCGAGGTCGCCCGGTTCAAAGTAGCGTTTTTCCAGATGCTGAAAGGCGCGGCTGTCGTCATATTCCGAGTGGCCGGGAAGATGGACTTTCCGGTATTTTCCAACGATGTCACCTTGAGGTGATACCAGTATAGACGTGTTGAAGTGGTGCCCGTCCGGTGTTTTTTCCGCATATCCCAAATACATGCCGATACCGTAGGCCCTGGCTCGGTCGAACAGCCGACGGGTTTCCGCAGAGGGCATGTCCGTTTCGAACCAGCTGTCGACCTCGCTCTGATCCTCTATGTACCAGCGCGGAAAAAACGTTGTCAGAGCGAGTTCGGGAAAGACCGCCAGGGTCGCGCCCGCATCCTTTGCCCTGTCCAGGAGGGCAATCATCCGCTCGACCACGTCCTTTCGCGTCTCAGCCTTCTGGATCGGACCCATTTGCAGAGCGGCGGTTACGATCTCACGCATAAATTGATCTCCTGATCATGTCGAAAGCCTGCGCTCCAGGCGGCTGGCGAGGCGGACCGCCGGCCAGAGGAGCACAAGGTAGAAACACGCAGCCATGACGATTGGCGAAGCGTTGTAGGTCACGGAACGGGCCATGTCGGCAGAGTAGAGCAGTTCGGCAAAGGCGACGACACTGGCAAGCGATGTCAGTTTCACGACCTCGATCGTGTTGCTGACAAGGTCGGGCAGGACGTTCCTCACCGCCTGCGGCAGGATCACGTAGACCATGGACTGGAAACCGGTGAGGCCGGTCGATCTGGCTGCCTCGTCCTGGCCCGTGCCGATGGATTCAATGCCTGCCCGGTAGATCTCGCCGTAATAGGCGGAGTTGTTCAAAAGGAACGACAGGCACACGGCCGTGAACGGGCTGAGGCGGATGCCGGCAAAGGGCAGTCCGGCCGAGATCATGATCAGCAGCGCCAGCGGTGGGATGGCCCTGAAGATGTCCACCAGAACTGCCACAGGCCATCTGATCCAGCGCTTTTCGGACGTGCTCGCCAGGGCGACGACAAGTCCGCCCAGAAGACCGCTCGGAATGACGACAATGCAAAGCAGCAGCGTCATTCCGAAACCGCGCAACATGATCGGCCAGGCCTGGACCATGATGTCAAGATTGAAGAACTGATAGAGGATCTGTTCCATCAGTGCCGCCTCCAGGCATAGGCCTTTTCAAGCCGCCGTCCCGCATAGACCACGGGAATGAAGAGGATGAGATAGGCAATCGTCGCCATCATCAGGGGCGTTGCATTGGCCGCGAAGGACTGGGCCGTGGTGGCCTGGTTGAGAAGTTCGGGAACACCGATCACCATGCCGAGCGCGGTGTTCTTGGTGATCGCGATCGTCCGGTTGGTCAAAGGTGCAACCGTCATCCGGACGGCCTGGGGGATCACGACATAGATCAGCGTCTGGAAGCGACCGAGTCCGGTCGACCTTGCAGCCTGCCACTGCCCTTGCGGGACCGAGAGAATGCCGGCCCAGAAAATTTCCTCGGCAAAGGCCGCCAGAACCAGTGTCAGCACCATCCACAGGACCAGGAACCCGGAAAGATTGATCCCGAGATTGGGCAGGCCGAAATAGAGAATGAGAATGAGGACGAGCGGCGGCAGCGCCCGCATGAGATCCACGAAGATGACGATCGGCAGATTGACGGCCCTGTAGCCGTAGCTGCGCAGGATCGCAAGGGCGAGGCCGAGGGAAATGCCGCTGACGATGACCAGGATCGCAATCTGACAGGTCACGAACAGGCCGCTCACGATATCGGGCCAGTATTGCTGCATCACCTCCGGTTTGAAGAAGGTATCAATGAAGCGGTCGAAACGGGTCATTCAAAAGGGCTCTAGTGATAGGCTTCTTGCAGGAAAGTCCGTGTGCGTTCTGCGACCGGTTGGTCGAAAATCTGGGCGGGAGGACCGGCTTCCACAATCTGACCCTCCGCCATGAAAACCACGTGATCGGAGGCGGCTTTCGCGAAGCGCATTTCATGGCTGACGACAACCATGGTCATGCCGTCGTCCTTCAGCTGCCGCATCACTTTCAGAACTTCGCCGACCAGCTCCGGGTCCAGCGCACTGGTCGGTTCATCGAACAGCATGATTTTCGGTTCGAGCGCCAGCGAGCGGGCAATCGCAACCCTTTGTTGCTGGCCGCCTGACAGCTGGTTCGGGTAATGCCCTGCCCGGTCCGACAGACCAACGCGTTCCAGCTGTTTCAAGGCGATGGTTTCCGCCTCTGCACGGCTTTTGCCGAGGACCTTGCGCAGCGCCAGCATGACGTTGCCCTTCGCGCTCATGTGCGGATAGAGATTGAAGGATTGAAACACCATCCCGATGCCGCGCCGGACGCGGTTCAGGTTGATGTAGCGCTGGGTTATGTCTTCTCCGTCCACGTAAATATTGCCGGACGTCGGGGTCTCAAGCCGGTTGCAGCATCGCAACAAGCTGCTTTTTCCGGACCCGGACGGGCCGATCAGGAAGGTCATTTCCCCGGTTCCGGCCTCCAGGGTGATCCCCCTCAGGGCATCGACGTCGCCGTAGCGAAGGTGCAGATTGTCAATCGTGAGAATGGGCAGTCTGTGCGACACGCGGGAAATTCCTGGAGCAAGAACAGGACCGGGCAGGCTCAAACGGCCTGCCCGGCTAAGAGTTTGAAAAATATCACGCGCAGCTCAACTCGTGCGGTTCGGAAACATATCCCTCCAGATCAGGCACACCGTATCCGGGGTAGATCGTGACGGCTGCCGAGCCTTCGGCCGGGGTGACGCCGAACCATTTTTCGGACAGCTCCGCGAGTACGCCCTTGGACTTGAGGCATTCCAGCGCGGCTTCGACCTTCGCCCTCAGTTCCGGTTTGTCCTTCGGGAACGGAATGGCAAAGACCTTGCCGGTGGAATGCAGGTAGGACAGCTTCAGAGCGGGCGTTTTCTTCACGGCCCAGGCACTCACCGTGTTGCCGGCGACATTCGCGAAGGCGCGGCCGGAGAGAACCGCCTGTACGGCATCGCTGTTGGTTCCGTAGGATTCAACCACCCAGCCGACTTCATCGGTCAGGTCACGGGCCCATTTGTCATAGGCAGATCCTTTGTTGACGGCAATCGTCTTGCCCTTGAAGCCCTCCAGGCTGTCGATGTCTTCCGCGTCGGCTTTGACGACGAACTGGAAGTCCGTGTTCAGATATCCTTCGCTGAAGAGAATGCTTTTCGTGCGCTCCTCGGTAACGGTTGTCGGGGCAACGAGGAAGTCGTAGGTGCCGGCCTGCATGCCCGGCAGGAGGCCCGACCACTGCGCGGCGGTGACGTTCATTGTCGCGCCGAGTTCCTTGCCGAGCGCTTCGGCGAGATCGACGTTGAAGCCCTCAACGCCGCCGTCGAGCTTTGGCATGGCGTGGGGGGCAAACGTGCCGTCCAGTCCGACGTTGTAGACCTCTTCTGCCGCGGCCGGTGTCAGCAGCAGGCAGGCGGAGATGGCAAGAGCCGTTCGAAAGCCTTTGAAATTCATGTAATTCTCCTTGCGATCATGCTGCTGCTATCGGGAGTGAAAAGCAGCATGCGGGAAACAGAACAATGACGGCGCGGGAGGGCGCTATCGGCGGTGTCGAGCGGATGCGCGATCAGAAATTAAGCATGCAAAATATTACGCCACATTCAATAATGGCGACTATTATATAACCTATACAAATATAATCCGAGATTATGGATCTAGCCTCTCGGATCGTCTAGAAAGGCGTTTTCCCGCAGCGTGAGAGAAGGATTGGAAGCCGGCACCGTTGAAGGCAGGACTCGTCGCCAGATGCTCTAATTGCTGATTTCGTTGATCTTTGTTTTGGAAGACAACCCATCAACCCGTTTTCGTGCAGCCGCAAAGCCAGAACCATTGCGTGCGTGGTTGCGGTCTTCCCCGATCGGCGGTCTCTGATCCGGCGACGGCGAAAAACGGCACCCGTACCCGCCATGACGACCTGATTGTCTTATCCAAGAACACAGGTTGCCGTTTGCCCCGGCAGCGGAAACCAGGCGAAAAAGCCCGCCAAAACCTGACGGGCTCTTCCTGCTTGAAGGGACATCTGACACCATCAGGTGCCCTCGATGATCAGAAAATCGGCCTCCGCATTCGCCATTCTGATCGCGCGCGCAGCCTGATACTCCGGCGAGTCGTAGCACTTGTTCGCTGTTTCGAAATCCTTGAATTCCACGACGACGTTGCGGTCGCGGGATCTGCCTTCCGGGTCCCTGTATTGACCGCCCCTGACAAGAAAGCGTGCGTCATATTTTTCGAACGCCTGTTTGGCCGCAGCAAGGTAGGCGGGATAATTCGCAGCGTCTTTGACCGAAACGCGCACGACCCAGTATCCTTTTGACATCCTAGTCTCCTGTTTCCGGTGCCTGGTTGGCACTGCATGTTGAGGACGGGTGTGCACATAACGCTTTCCTTGCATGAGAAAAAATGAATAATTGAGAAGAAAACATTCTCAGTGAGAGATATATGGATCTGGGCGACCTGAAGATATTCGTTGCAGTCGTGCGTGAAGGCGGCATCACCAGGGCCGCGGAAAAGCTTCATCGCGTGCAATCCAACGTCACAACGCGGGTCCGGCAGCTGGAAGACAAGTTGAACACCAGACTGTTCGACCGGTGCGGAAAGCGCCTCGTGCTGACCCCTGCGGGCCGGACCCTGCTGGACTATGCGGACCGTCTGCTGTCGCTTGCAAGCGAGGCGGAAGCCGCCGTTCAGGGCGGCAAACCGCGCGGCATTTTCCGGTTGGGATCCATGGAAAGCACGGCTGCCGTGCGTCTGCCCGGCCCCCTTTCGGTCTACTCGAAACAGTTTCCCGATGTCGTGCTGGAACTCAGGACGGGAAACCCGACGCAGCTGGCGCATGCGCTTCTGGCAGGAGAAATCGATGCCGCGCTCGTGGCGGAACCGATTGCCGAGGCCAAATTCGACTCGATCGTTGCCTTCGAGGAAGAACCGGTCATCGTCACATCGAGAGAGCATCCTCCGATCGACGGGGGCGGCAAAGTGCCGGGCACCATGATCGTGTTCGAACATGGCTGTCCACACCGGCGCAGACTGGAAGAATGGTATGCGCTGCAGGACGAGATGCCCGAGCGCACCATCGAGCTCGGGTCCTATCACGCGATGCTCGGCTGCGTTCTGACGGGCATGGGAGCCGCGCTGGTGCCCAAAAGCGTGATTGCGTCCTTTCCCGAAAGCAGCCGCCTGCGGATCAACATGTTGCCGGATGGTCAGAACCGCATCCGGACGCTGCTGATCTGGCCCAGGAACGTCCGGTCGCGCAAGATCGACGGGCTGAGGGAAATTCTTCAGGCAGACGCCGCCTGACACCTGTCCCGCTCAGCCTCGAAGAATGGCCCGAAACGCCATGGCTGAACGTCTCAGCCCGACTGTCCGTTCCAGACGTCAGGATTGATCATGTTGATCGGCTCGCCGGCGGAATAGGCATTCACCTGGTCGAAGATGTCGGAAAACTGCAGGTCGAATTCGTCTTCCGTGACATAACCGATATGCGGTGTCGGCAACACATTCGGATGCGTGAGCAGGGGGTTGGCTGTATCCGTCAGCGGTTCGGTGTCAAAGACATCAACAGCGGCGAAGATCCTGCCGCGCGCGATTTCGGCTTCAAGCGCTCCGGGGACGATCAGGCCCGAGCGGGACGTGTTGACCAAAAGCGATCTCGGCTGCATGGCGGCGAGATCATCCGCCGTGATGATGCCTTTGGTATCCGGTTTCAGCCGCACATGCAGGCTGACGATATCCGAGGTTCCGAAAAAGGCGTCCCGGCTGTTGGCGACCCGGACACCATCGGCCTCTGCCCGCGCACGTCCGGCCTCCGAGGACCACCATTGCACCTTCATGCCGATGGCATCGGCGTAACCGGCCACGGCCTTGGCGATGCGGCCATAGCCGTAAAGGCCGAGTGTCCTGCCGCGCAGGCTCCTTCCGACACCCATTTGCCAGTTGCCGGCGCGGATCGAGGCGACCTGTTCGGGGATTTGCCGGAAGCTTGCCAGGATCAGCGTCAAGGTGAGTTCGGCGGCGGCATAGCTGGGCGTGCCCGCATGCATGTTGGAACACAGAAGCACACCATTCCGGGTACAGGCATCGACATCGATATGAGGATAGACGCTGCGCTGGGAAATCAGCTTCAAGCCGGCGAGCCGGTCAAGGAGGTCCGCCGTGATCTTTGTGCGTTCGCGGAAAAGCACCGCCGCGTCCGCCGCTTCCAGGCGCGATGCCAGAACGGCCGGATCCTCGACATGGTCTGTCCAGACCGTGACCTCGTGATT
>JBCDEN010000379.1:0-4779 GCA_039179715.1 Pseudomonadota bacterium | reverse complement strand
CCGGCATTCCTGGCCACGTCCAGGGCATATTCGGCGGTCTCCAGCGGTTGCTCGAACTGCGTGAGGAAAACCTTGCAGGTCTTGAAGGCCTCCTTTTGAGCATCGATGTCATGCGGCCCAAGACTGGCCGCGATGCCGGGGCAAACGATGATGGCGTTGTCGCCGGTGGCATCGTCGACAAAGATATAGGCGGCACCGGTGTACCCGTCCGCGTGCTGAGAGGCCAGCGATGTCACCCCGGCTTTCGACCAGGTTGCAAGGGCCATGTCAGCGAAGGGATCCGTTCCGAGTTTCGTCAGCATGCCGACCCTGGCACCGGCCATGCCGGCTGCCACCGCCTGGTTGGAACCCTTTCCGCCCGGTCCCAGGGCGAAGGATTTCCCAAGGATGGTCTCGCCCATTCGGGGTTGCCGGGAAGCGCGGTAGGCGGTGTCCGCAACAAAAACACCCAGAATGACGATGTCCAAATTCATTGATCCGGTCCTATCACGCCTTTGCGCAGCACGAAGCAGCCGTAAAACCGGCGCTCTCCTGTCTGGATCACGGCATAGCTCTGGCGCGCAAGATCATAAAATGCGAAGCGCTCGACGCTGATCATGGGACGCGAACCGCCTTCGGCCGTATCGATCTTTTGCTGGACTTCGCTCTGAACATCCGGGATTTCATCCGGTGCGCCAACAATTTCCATGCGCATCGCGAAGTCGTCGACGAAGGTATCCAGCGGCATCACCGACAGGATAGCTTCTATTGCATCGGCGGCACTGAGGTTTTCCATCCGCAACAGTGACCCGTAGACCGTGTTTCTGGCAACGCTGTCGGAGGGGAAATTCGTATCGGAAATGACAATTGCATCTCCATGCCCCATGGCCCGCAGACAATGCAGCACATCGGCATTCAGTCTCGGATCAATCCCTTTCAGCATGTTCGGTTCCTTTCTTCAGATCCCGGTCTCTGCAGCTTGTCGAAAACGATGTGACACGTCTGGTCCGGGCTGGCCGCTTCGTTCCGCAGTCCTCATGGCTCCATTCGCAGTCCGTCGTCGGCACCGAACAGGTGAAAATGATCTGTGTCGATCCCGAGATGCACCTGATCCCCCGTCGAAAGGGCATGCCGCTCCCTGAACACCGCTGTCATTTCGCCGTCTCCGAACTGGAACACCACATGGATTTCCGGGCCGGTCGGTTCGACAACCCTTACCGTTGCCGGCAAACCGGTCTCGGCCAACCGCAGATGCTCCGGGCGTACGCCCAACCTGACCGGGCGGCCAGGGCCCAGTTCATGAAATCCGGGCAGGTCAAGCAAGGTTCCGCCAACAGAAATCTGTGCGTTGCCCGCATCGGACTTGGCGATCTTTCCGTCAAGGAGGTTCATTGCCGGCGAGCCGATGAAACTGGCGACAAAGCTGTTTTTCGGCCGGTCGTACAGGTCAAGCGGGCTGCCGATCTGCTCGACATTGCCGCCGTTCAGAACCACGATCTTGTCGGCCATTGTCATGGCTTCGATCTGGTCATGCGTGACGTAGATGGTGGTGGTCTGCAATCGCTGATGCAGTTCCCGGATCTCTGTGCGCATCTGCACACGCAGCTTTGCATCCAGGTTCGACAGAGGTTCGTCGAACAGGAACACCTGCGGGTCGCGAACGATCGCGCGGCCCATGGCAACCCGCTGGCGCTGTCCTCCCGAAAGCGCGCGCGGATAGCGTCCGAGATAGGGTGTCAGCCCAAGGATCTCCGCGGCGTCCGCCACCCGTTTCTTGATGGCCGCCTTGTCCATTTTTTTCAGCTTCAGCGAAAATCCCATGTTCGCCTCGACCGTTTTGTGCGGATAAAGCGCGTAGGACTGAAACACCATCGCGATGTCGCGCTGGTTGGGTGGTAAATGATTGACCCGGCGTTCCCCGATATGGATGTCGCCGGACGTGATTTCCTCCAGCCCCGCAATCATGCGCAGAAGGGTTGATTTCCCGCACCCTGACGGTCCGACCAGGACCACGAATTCGCCATCCGTTATCTCCACGTCGATACCGTGAATGACCTCGGTATCACCATAACTTTTGCGCACTTGCTTGACAGCGACTTCAGCCATTGAGCCTCACAAAGCCGATCCTACCCCATTCACCGGGTAGCTTATTGTCAGGATTTTGTCCACCTCTGACCCGACTAACATGTTAGCTACTTGACACAGCGTAATCTTATTGGGACGGTACGGGCCGGGAGTCTGCTCCACTTGGATAAGACCTGCCTGCTTTGGAGGAGAGCACCCCGCAAGACGGGTGCCTTTGCAGGGGTTGGCCAACTTGAAGTGTAATGGGAGGAAGTGACGTGAAAGTTAGCGATTACAATACGATAATGCACCGTCAGTTGAACCGGCGTGGTCTGCTCAAGGGGGCCGCGAGCGTCGGCGCCATTGCCGCAGTAAGCTCTGTTGCGACCGGTATCCCTTTCAATCCGGCCAGAGCCCAGTCGGATCTGCGCGCTGAAATTCTGAAAATCCCGGGCGTCGGCCAGGGGTCGCCAACGGATGCAGACTGGCAGAAAGTCGGCGAGATGTGCCTCGGCCCGACAAAGGAGCGTGTTGCCGAAGGCGAGTTTGAAGGTGTCGAACTGACCTTCATGGGCCTGAACAACCAGAACCTTCACAATTTCCTGTTTCGCGGTTTCCTGAAGCCCTGGGAGGCTTACACGGGTGCGAAGATCAACTGGGTTGACCTTGCCCAGGCAGATTACAACCCGCGTCTGCAACAGGCGATCGCAACCGGAACCGTCGACTTCGACATCATCGAGATGGGCGCACCGTTTGAAGGCGACACGGCCGGCAAGGGTCTTCTCGATGAAATGCCGGACTGGGTCGAAGAGCAGATCGATGCGGAAGATCTCGTGAGTTATCTCAAGCCGCCGGTCGGGACTTGGGATGGCAAGAAATACCGGGTCACCATCGACGGCGACTGCCACACGTTCGCGTACCGGACCGATTACTTCGGAGACGGTGCCATTGGCGGCGCGTCCGTTCCAAGGACCTGGCAGGACGTCAACACCGTCACCAAGGCACTGATCGGCAAGGAAGACCCGCTGACAGGACTGCCTGCGCACGGATATCTCGATCCGCTGAAAGGCTGGGGCGGCTTCGGCTTCTATTTCCTGGAAAACCGCGCTGCGGTCTATGCCAAGCACCCCGATGACCCGGCCTGGCTCTTTGATCCGGACACAATGAAGCCGCGCGTCAACAACCCGGCCTGGGTACAGGCGATCCAGGATGTTCTCGACCTTATCGAGGCGGGCGCTTATCCGGCGGACCAGATCAACGCGGACCCGGGAACAACCGGCTTCCAGCAATTCCTTGCAGGAACGGGGTCTATGCTGATGTGGTGGGGCGATATCGGCTCCAGTGCGCGCACATCCGATACGTCGGTTGTCGGCGACGTTGTCGGTTTCGGCATCAACCCGGGCTCGGACCGCGTCTACAACAGCAAGACGAACGCCTGGGAAGAGACCTACAACGAAGCGCCGAACATGGCCTATCTCGGCTGGGGCATTTACGTGACCAAGCGCGTGTCCGGCGACGAGAAGAAGCGCAAGGCGGCCTGGAGTGCAGCGGCGCATCTTGGCGGCAAGGATATCAGCCTCTGGATGTCGGCCTATCCGTCCGGTTTCCAGCCGTACCGCAATTCCCATTTCCAGTTCGACGAGTGGGAAGCTGCCGGTTACGATCGTGCCTATATCGAAGACTATCTGGGCTCGAACGCCGACAGCTACAATCATCCCAATGCGGCCATCGAGCCCCGGATTCCGGGCATCTTCCAGTATTACTCGGTGGCCGAGGACGAACTGGCCAAGGGCTATGCCGGCCAATACGGATCGGCTCAGGAGATCGGCGATGCGATCGCGACTGCCTGGGAAAAGATCACGGACCAGATCGGCCGCGAGAACCAGGTCAAGCTTTACAAGGCCTCCCTGGGCCTGTGATGAGAGAGCTGTGACGTGAATCTGCGGGCAGGCGCACGGTGCCTGCCCGCAAATCAGAGGAAGGCGGGGCAAGACTGGAATGAGTTCCGAAGGCGATCGGCTTCATGTTGTGACCGCCGACGATATCTCCGAACAGCGCAAGCGGTTCGGGAGATTCCTGGTGTGGGGGTCCGCAGGCCTGCTGGCCCTTATCGCAATTCTCCAGGCGGCTGATCAAAACGGCTGGCTCGACCTGGGGTTCGCGAACTGGCGGCCAACCCTTTACGCCTATATTTTTTGGGGTATTTGCCTGTGCGTGTCGCAGGTGCTGACGCGTGGAGAGCATGGCAAGCGGACGCTGTTTGTGCTTCCGGCTACGTTGTTCGTGGTCTCGATGGTCGTTTTTCCGCTCCTGTTCGGATTGGTCATTGCCTTTTCCGACTGGAACCTGGCATCCCCTGATGGGCGGAAATTCAACGGCATAGACAATCTGCGGCAAATGTGGAACGACCCGTTCTACTGGAACGCGCTGCGCAACATGGTCTGGTATACCCTCGCGATCATCGTTGAATATGCCATCGCGTTCGGCCTTGCACTGCTTCTCAATGCGGAAATACGGGCGCGCAAGTTCTTTCGTGTGGCGTTCCTGCTGCCGCTCATGCTGTCGCCGGTCGCGGTGTCCTGGATGATCGGCAAATCGATGCTGGAAAACCGGTTCGGCCCGGTGGCCAGGCTGTTGCGGGAGCTGGGGGTGGACAATCCCTCCTTCTTTTCGTCTCCCGAAATCGCCCAGCTGATGATCATGCTGATGGATGCCTGGACCTATATTCCGTTCATG
>JBCDEN010000143.1:0-7825 GCA_039179715.1 Pseudomonadota bacterium | reverse complement strand
TTTCAGTGCTGTTTCGGATCAATGCTGGCTCATACAGCCAGCGCTGCCCGCCGTCAAAAACTACTGTCGGACTTGAAGACCTTACCGTCGACCAGGAGGTTCAGCGGCAGGGAGCGACCATCCCCGGCAATCGCCACTTCCAGGAGCACTCGGCTGGTATCAAGCCGTTCGATCTTACGGCCCTCGCCTTCAGGCAGGAAAAAGGCGTCAATGCCGTAGTCGATCCAGACCGTCTCGGCGGAGGTCGACCTAACGGAACCGGCAATGGCAAGCTTGCCGGGGTGCGGATGATCACCGGAGACGGATATCGGGCGGGCGGGTTCCTTTCCGTCCGGTTCAAGTTCGACAAAGACCGTTTGGCCGGCCTTGAGGCCTTCCGCACCTTCCATACCTCTCGGAAGACGCCCGATTGCCAGATTTATGATGACATAATCGCCCCGGAGGAGATCTCTGGGATCGACTGGAACAAGCTCCAGGGGCACAACGGTTCCCGTCATCTGCACCTCAAGCCTGTCCACCAGCGGAATGGAAATCAGGGCAAGCTGGAAAAGTGCCAGAAGGCCCCACTTCAGATAGGTGAGCGGCATGTTTGGCCGTTGAAGCACGGCGGTCTCACCCGAAACCTCACTCATGACGCGGCCTCCGTTTCACCGGCCTGAACGGGAGACGGTGCTTTGCCGGCCCTGAAGACGCGTGTAAGCCACAGCGCCACCGCGAGCAAAAGCACGCCGGCAACAAGGAAAAATACCGATTGTCCGAGCAGCGTCCCGATCGTCTCCTGCAGAAGCCAAAGCGCAACCGCCGTCAAACCGAGATAGGAACATAGCATCCAGTAGCGGTTGTTGAACCATGTGGCGAGTGAACAAAGACCAACCAGCGCCGCCATGGATGAAGCCGCCAGAACAAGCGTATTCGACGTGACGACCGGCATCATCACGGCCAGGAACGCAAGTCCAATTGCGCCGAACAAAGCCTGCGCCTTCGCGGTCTTGTAAGACAGCACAAGTCCGGCCACCAGAAGAACAGTTGCGGCAGCAAGGGACGCGAATGCCGGCACCGTCCAGATTGCGGCACCGTCGATGTCAGACGCGATTTCCGGCACCACGATGAGCGCAGCGACAACAAGACCATTGAGCACCAGAAACCCGGTATCCTGAAGAGATCTGCTCATCAGCCAGCGCCCGTGCGAGCGAGCCGGCAAACCGCTGTTCCATTTGACGCTGAGATCCGCGATCGGATCGATCAGAACCGTGAGGACCGCAAGTCCGCCCGCCCCTGCAAGCGACATGGCAAGCACGAAACCGTCATCGGCAGAATGCAGGTCAGCGGTCTCACCCAGCCATCTGCCGAACGTCACCCATAGGAGCGCGATGGCGAGCCAGCGTGACAGCCGTGCGGGTGCGACGATTGCGTGCGCAAAAGTCGCCACCAGGATCGCGAGGCCAATCAGGTCCTGCAACGCCGTTGCCTCACCGAGGTCGGCACGGCTGAACTGCCACGTGAGCGCGGCAACCGCAGCCACGGTCAGCGACGCCCTGGAACCGGTGAGCCATGCGGCTGCCAGAGCGCCCATGCAGACCAGAAACGCGCCGCCTGCCCAGTCTTCCGGCAAATGGAAAATCTGCCCGACCAGCGCCATGCCGCCGACAAAGACGAGGGTCGAAAATCCGGTCAGAAGATCCGCAACACCCTTGCGGCCCCTTGCTGCGGCGCGTGCCGCCGACAGGTGACCGGCAACAAGCAGAACTGCGATGCCGATGAGCTTCGCGGTTTTCGGAATGGCAGCCCAGTTGGCCGCAATGAAGGCGAACAGTGCCAGGGCGACGCAGATCATCCCGATCCCGGCGAGCGCCATGGGCAGCCGCGAGCGTCCGTCTTCCTGCTCCTGTTCGCGCAGGATCGACGCAGCGCCGGATGAACTGACCCATCCCTTCGCCACCCAGTCTTCCAGATCGTCTTTCAGTCTTTTCCTGTACGCCCAGTCGAACATCGGTTATTTCGCGAAGCGCCTTTTGCTGATCACGTGAAACTTGAATGTGATAGCAGGTTCTATCGATTCAATAAGGCCCTTCTCAGGGGTAAATTCGGCTTTGGCAGTAGAAACTGTCAGGGTGGATGGCTGCCAACAGGCCTCTTCGTGCGAAATTTTGTCCCTCGACGTGCGCGCACCGACTGTCGGCGTTACCGGTTTCGCAACGGGAACATCGACCGTTTCCAACGTTTTCAACACATCGGCAGCCAGTCTTGCACCGTTGTCCTTACGGCAAATTACAACACGCGATTGACTATATTGAAGGCACACAAATATCGTGCTTGATTTTTGTGCATGCACCTTCCACACTTCGCCGGAAAAATCGAAAACACAGGGGAACAATATGCGTCTTTTGAAAAGCGCCGCATTGGCATTGATGATCAGTGGAGGCAGCGCGTATGCCGAGACCGACATCAAATTCACACTGGACTGGAAGTTCGAAGGGCCGTCGGCCCCCTTCTTCATTGCTCTCGACAAGGGCTATTTCAAGGACGAAGGCCTGAATGTGACCATCGACAGCGGCGCCGGATCACGCGAATCGCTGCCTCGGGTTGCCACCGGCACCTATGACATGGGCTTCGGCGACATCAATGCCCTCATCAAGCTGATGGACGAACAGCCGGATCTCAAGGTCAAGGCCGTCATGATGGCCTATGAAACGCCGCCTTTCGCCGTGATCGGCCGCAAGAGCCAGGGCGTGACGGAAGATCCCAAGTCGCTTGAAGGCAAGACCCTGGGCGCACCACCGCCCGATGCTGCCTTCGGACAATGGCCGGCATTTGTCGACGTGGCCGGGCTCGATACCAGCGGCATCACGATTGAAAATGTCGGCTTCCCGGTTCGTGAACCCATGCTCGCACAGGGCCAGGTGGATGCGATCTTCGGATTCTCGTTCTCGTCCGTTTTGAACCTGAAGGCACAGGGTGTGCCGGAAGACGACATTTCGCTGATCCTCATGGGCGAAAACGGTCTCGATCTTTACGGCAACGTGGTCATTGCAAATACAGACTTCGCCTCCGAGAATCCGGACGCTGTCAAGGGCTTCATCAAGGCCCTGACCAAGGGCTATCTGGATGCTATCGCAGATCCGGAAGCCGCCATTCCCTATGTCATGAAGCGGAACGAGGTCCTCGACGAAGCCGTTGAAGTGGACCGATTGAAAATGGCCGTTGAAGGCTCCATCGCGACACCGGCGGTGAAGGAAAACGGCTTCGGCGGGGTCGACATGGAAAAACTTGCGAAATCCATGGAACACCTCCAGACATCCATGGGCGTGAGCGCTACCCCGCCAAGCCCGGAAAAGGTTTTCGACAGCAGCTACCTTCCGCCCAAGGAAGAACGGATGGTCAAGTAAACCTTCCACTTCTTTCTTGATCAATCGCTCCTGCGGTCTGCAAGACGGCCGCAGGAGCCCTTTTTCGGACCAGACCTTGACCGGATTTGTAGACCTTAGAAACGTGCGCCTGTCCTACGGCCAGGCAGACGATGCGACCCTTGCCCTCGACGGATTGGACATGAGCATCCAGAAGGGTGAATTCGCGGCCGTTGTCGGCCCCTCGGGCTGCGGAAAATCAACGCTGATGAAGCTTGCGACCGGGCTGATCACTCCCCAGGAGGGAACTGTCGAGGTTGCCCATCAGGAAGTGTCCGGGCCCGTTTCCATTGCGGGCATGGCATTCCAGAACCCGTCCATGCTGCCTTGGCGCAGCACGCTGTCCAACGTGATGCTGCCGCTGGAGATCGTCCAGCCGCACCGCGCCAATCTGAGGCGCGAAAAAACAGCCTACACGGCGAAGGCGGAAGAATTGCTCAAGCTCGTCGGCCTCGGCGGCTTCGGTGAAAAGTATCCCTGGCAACTGTCCGGCGGAATGCAGCAACGCGCAAACCTGTGCCGCGCGCTCATTCACGATCCGGCGCTCCTTATGCTGGATGAGCCCTTCGGCGCACTGGACGCGTTCACGCGCGAGGAATTGTGGCAGGTCATGCGCGATCTTCACGCGGAAAAGCGTTTCACGGTCATTCTGGTGACACACGACCTTCGAGAAGCCGTCTATCTTGCCGATACCGTTTTCGTCATGAGTGCGCGACCGGGCAAGATCATCGAACGGCGGGAAGTCTCCTTCCCGCGGCCACGCTCGATCGACCTGATCTACGAAGCGGCATTCAACGACATCGTGCATGACCTGAGGGCGCTGATCGCGGAAGCGAGGGTAGCAGCATGACATCTTCCCGCTGGATCGCGCTCGCCCCATGGCTCTGGACCATCGGACTGTTCCTGGTCTGGGAACTGGCGGTCAAGATATTCAATCTTCCGGTTTTTATTCTGCCCGCCCCGACGGACATCTGGGAAGCGATCGTCAAATACTGGTCGCCGATCTGGAAAAACTCGGTGCAGACGCTGTTCACAACAGTCGCCGGCTTTCTGCTGGCGGTTGTCGGCGGACTTGCGCTCGGTCTTGCCATCGGCTGGAGCCGCGCAATTTACGCCGGTCTCTATCCGCTGATGATCGGCTTCAATTCCATTCCGAAAGTCGCGGTCGTTCCGATCCTGGTGATCTGGTTCGGCATCGGGACCATTCCGGCCGTCCTGACCGCCTTCCTGATCGCGTTCTTCCCGATCGTCGTGAATGTCGCCACGGGGCTCGCAACCATCGAACCTGAGATGGAAGACGTCTTGCGCGCGCTCGGTGCAAAGAAGCTGGATATCATGCTGAAAGTCGGCATTCCGCGATCGATGCCCTATTTCTTCGGCTCCCTGAAAGTGGCCATCACGCTTGCCTTTGTCGGCTCGGTGATCTCGGAAACCGTGGCGGCCAATTCCGGCATAGGCCACATGATGCTTTCGGCGCAGTCGCAGTTCAACGTCCCGCTTGTCTGGGCGGGACTTGTCGCCCTCGCCGTGCTCGGCATTGTCATGTACGCGATCATGGCATGGCTGGAGATCCGCATGACGGGCTGGGCCCACCGCGGCAACAGATCCTGACGGGCCACGCCGGGTAGAACAGCAGAGGCTCGCTCCGGCGTTGGCGCCGGAAGCTCTTGGGGGCTCAAGAGGCTCTGGGGGCGACGGGCAGGCCCGCACGCCGTTCTCCATGTGCCGGTTTCTATTCGGCGGGTTCTTCGGACGTGCGCGAAGAGCGCGGCTTGCGGCCGGTAGGAGGTTTGGAAGCGGCCGGCTTGCGCGGTGCAGACGTGCGCGCGGCCGGTTTGCGTGACGATGCTTTCTGGGTCGGCCTCGCCTTTGCCGCCACCGCCTTCGTCTTTTTGGCCGGTGTCTTGGGAGCTGCCGGCTGCGCAGCCTGTTCGAGCTCTGCCGGAGCCGTTTTGCCCGCGAGCGGATCTTCGCTGATGTTGCCGGTTGCCGGCGGCAGCCCAAGCACCTTGTGGAAACTCTGCAGCGTTTCCAGCGTGTGCGGCGTCATCTCGTCGATATCGCCGGGAATATAGCGGACGACCTTGCAGGCAAGTTCACGCTCTTCTTTCGTCTTGAGCAGCTTGGGCAAGGAAGACAGGGCACGCTCAGGAGCGAATTCGACAATCAGTGTCTGTTCCTGAAGCATGAAGCTGCGTTCGTCGGGCGTGAGCGACCTGAAAGGTTCGTCCTGGGTGAGCACGCGCGAGGACCGCTCGAGCCGGTCGCGCCGCACGTTGCCCCTGCTTTCGGCGAGCAGGATCAGCATTCGGACAACCGCCTCGCGGAAACCGCCTTCCTCGATATGCATCAGGGCGGCCTGAACCGGTGGCAGGCTGCGCAGTTCATCAGCGTTCTTGAGTGTGCGTCCCGGCTGCTTGGAACGTCCGAACCAGCGCATGTAGGGCGATCCCCAGATGGTATAGAAGAGGTTTTCATACATGGTGTCGCGCACGTCGCGGAACAGATCCATGGATTGCTCGATCATCGCCGCACTGACGCGCTCCAGTTCAACGAACGGATTGTCCGTTGCAACCGGCTCACGTTCGGCCCTTGTCTTGTCGGCCCAACCCGGGAGCGAACTCAGGAAAGGGTTCATGCTCGAAAGGATTTCCCGTTGCAGACGCAAGGAGTGGGTGCGCCGCCGCAGATCGGCGCTCTGCTCCGTCACGCCGGCCTGAACGAACGGGCGCACGCAAACGTCGTAAAACTCTGCCTGCTGTTCGGACGCCCTTGCAACAGCAGCGAAAGGAATTTCGTCGTCGCGGCCGTCATCAAGCGCTTTGAGATCATCCATGCCGCGTTCGTGGAAGCTGACGGTGAACTGGCGGTCGAGCAACTCGCCCTCGTAGTCGTCGATCGTCATCTCGTAGAGACCGGGCGGCAGAGCCTCGATGGTCTTCAGCGTGGAGGTCACCTCCGTGTGTTCCTTCTTGGCGATCTTGGAGGAGACGAAAATCCCGAGATGGCCAACCTGGTCGTGAACCATGTAGATGATCCGCTGTCCGCGGATGGCGATTTCGCGTTCATCCGCGTAAGTGTCGAGGATCCAGTTCAGAGCCTGCTGCGGTGGGGTGATGTTGTCGCCGAAGCTGGCAAAAACGATGATCGGTGCGCGCACCTCCTTGATATCGACATTGCGTCCCGGTTCGAGCTGCGCTTCGTTCTTGGACAGGCGGTTGCCGACAAAGAGCTGTTCGACGATCCACTTCATTTCCGCTTCGTTCAAAAGGAAATAGCCACCCCACCATCGTTCGAATTCCAGAAAGCGGTGCGGCTCCGTGTCGACCTTGGCGTAGAGGTCGTAATACTTGCCGAAATAGTTTCTTGCCGGATTGAGAAGCTCGAAGTTCTGGACAATGTCGGCGCCGTCAAACACGCCGTGGCCGAGGTCCGAATAGAACATCGCGTTGTAGGTTCCGCCCAGAATGCCGCCATTGTAGCGCATCGGGTTTTCACCCACGCGCCCCGCCCAGGTCGAGACCGGTGCGCCGTTGAGAATAATGGGGCCGGTGAGATCCGGGTTCGTCGCCGCAAGCAGCAGCGTCGCCCAGCCGCCCTGGCAATTGCCCGTGACCACCGGGTTCGGTGCCTCCGGGTGCAGTTCGCGGACCTTGCGCACGAACGCGGCCTCGGCGCGCGTGACATCGGCCAGCGTCTGACCTTTTTCCGGCATGCGCTTGAAGGCGACAAAATAGACAGGATGGCCGTCGCGAAGGGCGACCCCGACCTGGCTGTCCGGCTTGAATCCACCGATGCCCGCACCGTGTCCGGCGCGCGGATCGATGATGATATAGGGGCGCTTCCAGGGCTTGGGTTCGCGGCACGGGCTGTTTTCCGGATGCCGGATCTTCAATAGCATGTAGCAGCAGGGATGCGGCAGGTCCGTGCCATCCAGAACAACGTCGTAATCATAGATCAGCACCGGGGGACAGCCTGCCTCCTCGTGCTCAATGAAATTGTCGCCCCGCTGGCGCAGAGTGTCCATTGTCAGCACAACGCGCTGAGCCGCGTCTTTCCAGTAGCTCTCAAGAGCGCTGTAAAGCGTTCCTTGTGCCTGCGCCTTCGTGACATCTTCAAATGCCTTGCCATAGGCTGACAGGCTGTCCTGCCAACGCGTCTTGTGCACATCGGTCATGTTTGTCAGATGCTTGGTGAGGCCGCGCCCCATCAGCTCCGCCATGTTCGAGATTTCAGCCGCCTGGGCCTGCCATGCGGTGAATCGCTGCGATGGGGACCACGCGGTCGCATCTTCCAGAGAATGCAGAAACTCGTTATGGCCCTTTTCGAGCGCGTCGAAAATGTCCTTCATCAGGACCTCCTATCCAACAATGCTGTAACCGCCGTCGATGAAGTGAATGCCGCCCGTGACATTGAAGGCT
>JBCDEN010000565.1:0-3329 GCA_039179715.1 Pseudomonadota bacterium | reverse complement strand
CAGAACCTGGCGACGACGATGCCGCCCGGGACGAGGCGGAATGGGCTGCGGACGCCAAGACCGACACCGACCCTTCAGACGATGCCGGACCGGAAGACGGCGAAGACACATTCAGTTCCGACGATGATGACGATGACTTTCCGGCAAACGGCGACGATTCGCCCTCGAAAAAGGACGAGGATAACTTCGCTGCCGATCTCAAGGCCGACAAAGACGGCGGGGAAGACGACGGCGCCGAGGACATCGAGTCACAGGCCAAAAGACCGAAAATCATCGTCAATCCGGACAAGTTCCGGCGCAATCATATCGGCGCTGTTATCGGCTGGCTGGGGCGGCGCAATTTCCGTCGGATCGGCGGCATCCTGATTTTAGGTGTCGCGCTCACCCTCGTGGCCTCCTTCGTGTTCCTGCGCGACAACATGGTCAAGCAGTCGCCTGACCTTGCCAGTCTGTTCCAGATGATCGGATTCGAGGTCAACCTGCGTGGTCTGGAATTCAGGAACCTCCGGACATTTTCTGAGATCGAGGCAGGCAAGCAGATCCTTGTCGTTGAAGGCTCGATCCGCAATCTTCTGGATGAAGCCAATGCGGTTCCCGCCGTTCGGCTGTCGATTCGCAATTCAGACCTCCTGGAGGTATACGCCTGGACCGTGGAACCCCGGACCAAAGCGCTGAACGGCCTCGATGAGACCCGGTTCAGGACGATTCTGGCCGATCCTCCGCAGGATGCATCCGATATTCAGGTCCGCTTCATCGACCGCGGGCAACGCCAGATAGTACTCGAGTGACCATGACGACAAACATTCACACGCTTTTCGACGAAGACGCCATTGCCATGCGGGTCGCAGCACTTGCGCAGGAAATTGCGGAAGGTCAGCCCAAGGATCTGCTGGTTGTCGCCGTCCTGAAGGGCAGCTTCATTTTCGCGGCAGACCTTGTCAGGGCCATGCACCGCGCCGAACTGGAACCTGAAATGGAGTTCATCCACCTGTCTTCCTACGGGGCCGGTACGGAAGGATCTCAGAATATTCGCGTGCTGCGGGATGTTGAAAGCGATGTGACCAATCGGGACATTATCCTGGTGGACGACATTCTGGAATCGGGCCGCACCCTGGCCTTCGCGCGGGAACGGCTGATGGAGCGTGGCGCAAGGTCCGTCAAGATCGCGGCATTGCTGGATAAACCCGAGCGCCGCAAAGCTGCCATATCTGCAGACTATGTGGGGTTTGCCTGTCCAGATAAGTTTGTCGTCGGATACGGTATGGATATGGGTCACGCGTGGCGGCAGTTGCCCTTTATTGGATATGTTGCTCCTTCTGAAAATGAAGCGGCAGTTGACGGCAGGACGGGAGAGTGAGCATGTCTCGCATTCTTCTCACAGAAGACGATGACGCGGTAAGAAGCTTCGTAAAGCGCGCGCTGGAACTTGATGGACATACGGTCAGCGTCGCAGAAGACGGCGGCGAGGCCGTGGAAGTCCTCACATGCGAACAAGGCGGCTTCGACCTGCTTGTTTCCGATATCAAGATGCCCGTCATGGACGGCATAGCGCTCGCATTGCACACCGCCCGCGACTATCCGGAAATACCGATCCTGCTGATGACCGGCTTTGCCGATCAGCGCGAAAGGGCCAATGGACTGGACGCCCTTGTGCACGACGTCATCACGAAGCCTTTCTCACTCGCCGATATCCGCAAGGCGGTACGCGACGCCATCTCCGGTGTTTTGCCCGAGGACACGCGCAAATACGCTTGAAAAGCGCGCGCCTCCGAAACCCCGGGCTCGCAGCCTTGCGGGCATGACCCGCAGAACGGAGCTTGAAGCTTCCAACTCGGACCGTGACGCCGGATTGACGCGCTCAGCGCCATCTTCTACCACGCATGCATGGTCACTTTCGCGCTCGCGGTCTTCGCTCTCCTCATCACACCTGGACCCGGTGTCTTGTCCGTCGCCGGCGTCGGTTCGGCTTTTGGTTTTTCGCCGGGCGTACGGTACATCAGCGGATTGTTCGTCGGCACCAACCTTGTTGCACTCGCCGTTGTTTCGGGAATGGCGGCGGTCCTCCAGGCGAACGACAGTATCAGGGTGATCCTGATGGTCGTGTCCGTCGGTTATCTGACGTACCTCGCTTACAAGATTGCGTTTGCCGGTTCGCGCATCGGCTTCAGCGAAGCAAAAACGGCACCCGGTTTCTGGTCGGGCATCATCCTGCAAACGGTGAACCCAAAGGCCTATGCGGTAAACACGGCATTCTTGACCGGGTTTCCATTCTGGCCGGAGAGCCTTCTTGTCGAAACCGCTCTGAAGTTCCTGATCATGAACATGATCTGGTTGCCGATCCATTTCATCTGGCTTTATGCCGGCATGGCACTCCATCGTCTCGATCTGGATCCGCGCGTGCAGCGCCGCATCAATTTTGCGATGGCCGCTTCGCTTCTGGCGGCTGTCGCTTTGGCGTTTTTCGCGCAGTCTCTGGCTGAATGACAGGTGTGAGCTTTTTCAGGCCAATTTGGATCATCTGACCGAGGAGACCGACACGGCAATCAGCCGGCGACGGCCCAAGTATAAGGACACCGCCGTCTTCACCGAGTTTCGGGATCGTGACAACGCGGCTGTCTTCCAGACCCGCATCAAGCGCTGCGCCGGTGATCTGCACGATCTTGTCATCCGAAAGCGGCCAGCCCCAGCTGCCGGGTTCGGATAAAAGCCACTACGGTTGCAGATCAGTCAAAAAGGCGGAGATCAGCAAAGCATCGGCTGCCGGTTCCGGTTCACGCGCCGGTCAATACCGTTTCAGCAACCGCTCCAGATAATCCAGTTCCAGTTGCGGCCGGGACGGGTCGGAGAAGCGTCTGCGCAGCTCCTCCAGAATGCGCCGCGCACGCTGCACGTCGATTTCATCGGGGATCTGCACCCGGTTGTTGAAGTCGGGCCCTTCGGTGCGCCGCGGGCGTCCGAGCGGATCTTCGTCAAGCGGCGATGGTCCGTTGGGGTTCCCCGCGCCTTCGCCCTGTCCCATCATCTGCTCTGTCATGCTCTGGGCGCCACGGCGCAGAGAATCGAGCGCATCACCCTGTTGTCCAAGTGCCTGCTGACCTTGGCCCTGGCCAAGCGACTGCTGCGCATCGCCCATGGATTCGCCTGCCTGGCCGAGCGCCTCGTTCTGGCCCATGCCGTTCTGACCGAGCTGATCCATCAGTTGCTGCAGCTGCTGTGCCAGATCGCCCTGACCCTGCTGCAGCTGCTGAAGCATCTGTTCCAGCTGCTCCTGGGTCATCTGCTGACCCTGACCCTGTTGCCCTTGCTGCTGCTGTCCCTGCTGCTGGTTG
>JBCDEN010000849.1:0-1631 GCA_039179715.1 Pseudomonadota bacterium | reverse complement strand
CAGAAACTCATCAACCTCGAGCATGCTGGTGATTTCAGCCTCAAGTCCCAACCGCTTCAGACCCGCCGCCGCAAGAAGCGTTGCATCGACCGCGCCATCGGCCAGTTTCTTCAAACGGGTCTGCAGATTTCCGCGATACATCACCACGTCGATATCGGGCCTGAGGCGCTTGATCATGGCCTGCCGGCGCAGGGAACTCGACCCGACCACGGCACCATGGGGAAGGTCCTGCAGTGAATTCACCTTGGGAGACAGAAACGCATCCCTGACATCCTCGCGCGGCAGGAACGCGGTCAGGGCAAGGCCACCCGGCAGGACCGTCGGCATGTCCTTGGAGGAGTGAACGGCGATGTCGATGCGTCCGTCGAGCAGGGCTTCTTCGATTTCCTTCGTGAACAGTCCCTTGCCACCCACTTCGGACAGCGGCCTGTCCTGAATGCGATCACCGGACGTCTTGATCACGACGATTTCGAATGCATCTTCGCCAAGACCGTGAGCGGCCCTGAGCCGCTCTCTGGTTTCATGGGCCTGTGCAAGCGCAAGCGCACTGCCCCGGGTTCCGATTCGCAAAGGATTTGATTGCAAGGTTAACCGTCCAGATGTTACGCCCGGCGAAATTCAGCTGGACGCGGGATGAGTTTTTCTGCCTTTGTCCTGGCACAGGTCGTGAACACTAAACCAATGACTTCAGTCAATTCAAATAGCAATGCGACGAATCTGACCGTCCTGGGCATCGAAACCAGCTGTGATGAAACGGCTGCAGCCGTTGTCCGCGGACCGCAGGCCAGGCAAATTCTCGCCAACACCATCCGTTCGCAAATCGACGAACACACCGCTTTCGGCGGCGTCGTACCGGAAATCGCCGCGCGCGCGCATATCGAGATCCTCGACCGGATCGTCGCGGAGGCCATGCGCGAGGCGGACTGCCGCTGGGATGACATAGACGCGGTCGCGGCAACGGCGGGGCCTGGTCTCATCGGCGGCGTGATCGTCGGCTTCATGACCGCCAAGGCAATCGCGATGGCCGCTGGAAAGCCGCTGATCGGCGTCAACCACCTGGAAGGTCACGCCCTTACGGCACGCCTCACGGACGATCTGGAGTTCCCGTTTCTCCTGCTGCTGGTCTCCGGCGGCCACAGCCAGTTTCTGCTTGTTCGCGGTGTTGGCGACTATGAACGCCTCGGCACGACGATCGACGATGCCATTGGCGAAGCTTTCGACAAGACCGCAAAACTGCTCGGACTGCCCTATCCGGGCGGCCCGCATGTGGAAAAAATGGCCTTGCAAGGCGATGCCGGCCGCTTCCGCCTGCCGCGCCCGCTGCTCGACAGGCCCGGTCTGGACATGTCTTTTGCCGGTTTGAAGACGGCGCTGCGCACCCAGGCAAAGAAACTTGAACCGGTGGATGACCAGACGGTCGCCGATCTGTGTGCCGCATTCCAGTCGGCCGTCGCGGATGTTCTGGCTTCACGCACGAAATCTGCACTCGACATCTTCCGCACCCGTTTTCCCGGCATCGCACCGGTGATTGTCGTGGCTGGTGGCGTCGCCGCCAACCAGGAGATCCGCAAGGCCCTGACCGCCGCGACCGAGGAAGCAGGGGCCGGGTTTGTCGCCCCACCGATGCGGCT
>JBCDEN010000841.1:0-1690 GCA_039179715.1 Pseudomonadota bacterium | reverse complement strand
GACCGGTGCAATCCGGTTGGATGCGAATTGAGGGAAGCGCATGTCAAAGGATCCGCTGCTGCAGCCGTATCAGCTCAGGCACCTGACGCTGAAGAACAGGATCATGATTACGTCGCATGAGCCTGCCTATCCGGAAGACGGCATGCCCAAGGAGCGCTACAGGGCCTACCACGAGACCCGCGCAAGGGCAGGGGTCGCGTTGACAATGACGGCGGGCTCGGCGGCGGTTTCGCGCAACTCGCCGCCTGCGTTCAACAACATCCTCGCCTACAAGGACGACGTTGTGCCCTGGATCCGCCAGTTGACGGATGCCTGCCACAACCACGGCTGCGCCGTCATGATCCAGCTTACCCATCTGGGCCGCCGTACCGGCTGGAACAAGGGCGACTGGCTGCCCTCCGTGTCCTCCACCATGGCGCAGGAGCCTGCGCACAGGTTTTTCCCGAAGCTTGTCGAGGACTGGGACATTGCCCGGATCATCCAGGACTATGCAGACGCGGCCGAACGGATGAAGGAAGGCGGCATGGATGGCGTTGAACTGGAAGCCTACGGCCATCTGATGGATCAGTTCTGGTCGCCTGCGACAAACCAGCTTGATGGTCCCTATGGCGGCGAAATACTTGAGAACCGCATGCGCTTTTCTCTTGAAGTGATCGATGCCATCCGCCAGCGGGTCGGCGCGGATTTCATTCTCGGGATACGCTACACAGCCGATGAGGCGATGCCGGGCGGCATCACGGCCGAGGAGGGGCTGGAAATCGGGCGGCGTCTGAAAGCGACCGGCCAGATCGACTTCCTGAATGTGATTCGCGGCCATATCGATACGGATGCGGCACTGACGGACGTCATCCCCGTGCAGGGCATGCGCAACGCCCCGCATCTCGATTTCGCCGGCAGGGTGCGGCGGGAAATCGGCTTGCCGACATTCCACGCGGCCAAGATCCCTGACGTCGCGACGGCGCGCCACGCAATCGCCGAGGGCTTGCTGGACATGGTCGGCATGACGCGCGCGCACATGGCCGATCCGCTGATCGTCCGGAAAATTGCGGATAAACGGGAAGAGGATATCAGGCCCTGTGTCGGCGCGACCTATTGCCTTGACCGGATTTACCAGGGCGGCGAAGCGCTCTGCATTCACAATCCGGCCACGGGTCGCGAATTGGCGATGCCGCACGAGATATCACCCGCCGCTGCGAAGAAAAAAGTCGTTGTCGTTGGGGCAGGTCCTGCGGGCATGGAAGCTGCGCGCGTCGCGTCCGAACGCGGCCATGACGTCGTTGTCTTTGAAGCAGCCCCCGATGCAGGCGGACAGGTCCGGTTGACAGCCCAGTCCGAACGGCGTCGGGAGATGATCTCGATCATCGACTGGCGCATGGATCAGTGTCTCGCCAGGGGTGTGAGATTTAACTTTAATACATACGCAGAAGAAACTGATGTAAAATCAGAAAAACCCGATGTTGTCATCGTTGCAACGGGTGGTCTTCCGCATACGGACGTGCTGTCTGACGGCAACGATCTTGTCGTCTCCGCCTGGGACATCATCGCCGGCGACGTGAAACCGGGCAGACAGGTTCTCGTGTTTGACGATGCCGGTGATCATGCAGCGCTGCAGGCGGCCGAAATGATTGCCAAAACCGGGGCGCATGTCGAGATCATGACGCCGGACCGGTCGTTTTCTCCCGAAGTCATG
>JBCDEN010000861.1:0-1509 GCA_039179715.1 Pseudomonadota bacterium | reverse complement strand
CTGCCGTCGAGATGCGGCTGCGGTGTCGTCTTGTGATACCGCATGTATTTGGAACCGTTGATCATCTTGAAAATGCCCGGAGGCATGTCAAGCAACGGATGGCGATGGGAATAGCCTGCTTCAAGCAACAGGACGCGCGCGCCGCCGTCACTCACGAGCCGCGCCGCGGCAACGGCTCCGCCCGATCCGCCGCCGATGACGATGTAGTCGTATTCGGAGCTCATTCGTCCCCCCAGTCAAAGGTGACGCGAACGAATTCCCAGGCCGCCTTCAGATGGTTGTTCAATGCTTCTTCCGCCGCGACCGGGTCGCGCTCCAAAATGGCATCGAGAATGGATTTGTGCGCCAGGTAGTTCACCTCGTTGCGTTCCGGCGAGCGCAGCATGCGATCCCACTGGGGTGCCAGCCAGGAGGTGTAGCCCTCATGCATGGCAGGGAAAATCGGGTTCCTCGGAATGCGGTAGAGAACTCCGTGAAAGGCAACATCCGTCCGGTAGAACTCGTTGGAGTCCGGAATGGCCTTCCGGTTTTCCTCAAGCGCTTCCCTGAGACTGACAATATCATCCTTTCGTGCCGACAAGGCCGCCTCGCGCACCAGCGCACGCTCGATGAAGACCCGGCTGTCGTAGAGATTCTTGATCCCCGTCTTGTCGGTCAGAAGATGCTGCACGACATTGCCGCAGGCGTGCAGGACCGTCGCGTAGTCCGGCTTGCGCACAATCGGACGGAACCGGGGCCGCGTCTCGATCAGCCCGCGGCTGGACAGTTGGGAGATCGCTTCGCGGATCACGGTCCTGCTTGCGCCGAACTGTTCCATAAGCTCCCGCTCGGCAGGCAAAGGCGTCTGATCCTCCAGCTCACCCGAAACGATTTTCGCTTCCAGCATTGCGACCACATTGTCTGCCGCACGACCCGTTTCGTTGCCGATGTCCATTGGACGTCACTTCTCCTTTGCCATCGATTTCGCCCATTTTGGTACGACATAAAATTGCTATTCGTAAAGTGATTTTTTCCGGCCATTAAAAATTTATCGCTGTTTTTCTATATTTTTCATATGTTTATTATTTTTTCGTACTAAATTTCTGAGATTAGCATTGACTTTGGTCTCTTTTAGCAACTTACTTTGTCTAGTTTGGTCATACCAAAGGGCAATTCGTTCGTGTTTGATTTTACCCTCTCATCGGAAAGTCCGATTGCTGCCGGGATGTATATCAACGGCCAGTGGCTTGCGCGCGGGTCGGCACCCGCAAGTCTGGAGGTGGAAAACCCGGCAAATGAAACCGTGATCGCGACGATTACAGACGGGTCGGACACCGACGCCGCCGAAGCGCTTGACGCCGCCCGCCGCGCCTTCGCCGGCTGGGCAGGCCGTCCGGCGGTCGAGCGCGGCAGGCTGGTCACGGCGCTTGCAGATGAAGTGCAAACGCAAAGGGATCACCTTGCGCGCCTGGTCACGCTTGAACAGGGAAAGCCGCTCGCGCACGCGAAACAGGAAATCGACGCCGGGAT
>JBCDEN010000400.1:0-4601 GCA_039179715.1 Pseudomonadota bacterium | reverse complement strand
GGCTCTGCGCCCGTCGACACGGTCGGCTGGGTTGCGCATCCTGCAAGGAATAGCGCCATCAAGCCTGCTGAGGGCAATGCCAATCTAATGTGTTTCATCTATTCCTCCTTAAGAAATCAGAACAAATCATATCTGGGGCGGCTCTGTTCCCACTGATACTTGACGAGAGCGATCAGGGCTTCATCGCCCTGAGCGGGTGTGAGATCAGAGCTGTTGAAAAACTTGTTCAAAGCATCTTTCGTCTTGCGTCCGGGCTGGCCGTCGACCGGTCCGGGTTCAAACCCAAGGTCGGTCAATGCCTGCTGCAAGACCATTGCCTTCAGGCGTTTGTTGGCACCCTTCAGGTCCTCTCGCCCCTTTCCGGCTGCCGAAGAGGACGGATCAACAACGGCTGCCATGGCCAGCATTCTGATGCGGTCACGCCCTGCGGCTTCACCCGATTGCTGGCCGAGCATCCAGGCGGTGTTGTACGCACCCCAGGCATCGCCGCGCTCCGCACTTTCACGGAACCATCTGGTCGCCTCTTCCGCGCTTTTCTCGACACCCTGGCCGTTGAAGTACAGCAGGCCGATCGCCGTGCCGGCAGCCGGATGGCCACCTTCATGGGCTTTTTTGAACCAGCCGAGCGCAGCATCGAAGTCCTGCGGCGTGCCCAGCCCGTCGCGGTAGAGCGTGCCCATGTTCAGATAGCCGTAGATGTCCTCGCGGGACGCGGAACGGTTATAGTAGTAGACGCCGCGGTCGACATTTTCATCCACATGGTTGCCGTTCAGGTAAAAGCCGCCGATTGCATTGAATGAAAAGGTGTGACCGGCTTCCACGGACTGCAGAAGTTTTTCAAGACCGGCCTTTTCGTTCTGCCCGGTGCCCTCACCCTTGATTTGCGCCATGCCCAACGAGTGAAGCGCATATGCATCACCCCGTTCGGCTGCCTTGCTGTAGAGTTCGACCGCCTTTTCCCGATCCCGGTCCCGGCCTGCTCCAAGGAAGTACATCCGGCCCAGCACCTGTCCCGCACGCACATGACCCATCTGGTACGCCTGCTGGAAGTAGTCGGCGGCCTGGGTCAGATCTCCGGCGGCGAATGCACCGCGTCCGCGCTGAAACACGAAACGCCCGATTTCCGGATAGGCCGCCATGGCCTCGGCACACGCCTTGTCCACCGCGGCTGTATCAATGTCGTTGGCCAGGCGTCCCTCGGTCACGGCCTGAAGATCGAAAGGCTGTGTCGCCAGTTGATCACATTGTGTCACGCGCGGCTGCACGATCTGGGTCAGTGTTTCGCCTGCACTGCCGTTTACGGCGGGCAATTCCAGGGTGAAGCGCCGTGCCTCGGTCTCCGAACCGATTTGCGGCCGCACGGTCAGGCTGGAAAGGCCGGACATGGGAAAACGGTCGCCGGGCCGCAGAAGGCGTCCGTCGGAGGACAGCTGCAGATCGCTGTCGACGGAAACCACTTTCAGCCAATCATCCGTTGCCGGTACACCTTCGTCCGGTGCATCGGCATAGACCGGCACCGGCCCGACGCCGATATCGGCCTCGACGGCAGAGCCTTTGGACGTTTGCGACAGCCAGGCGATAAGCTGGTCCAGGCGTTCCCTGCGCTCTTTTTCCTTTGCTCCGTCGTCTGGAACCGGTGCCGATTGAACGACCGTGATTGAGGCGATCGCGGAAGCCGAGCCACCCCAATCATCCTTGACCTGGTAGCCAATGAGTTCAACGTCACCCGCACCTGATCCATCGGGCAGGAATTCGAGGCTCGCCAATTCAACTGCATCCAGCGTGTCGCCTTCGCCGACGGTCCTGCCGTCCGGCAGCCGAAGCACGCCCTTCTCCGGTGACAGCGTCAATGTCGCGACGATCGCGCCGCCTTCCGGCTGCACGGGTTCGGGTATGGAGAGCGGACTGGCGTCGCTGCCAAGGGGGACACTTACCCGGTGATGCGCTGTGACGATAGGTTCGGGCTTCGGCGGCACGAAGTAGAAATTCGTCACCAGGGTCGAATCCTCATAGGGGATCTGCTGGCCACCGGTCTTGCGGACCACCTCGTCGCGGACCTTGGTCATCAGGTCCTTGATTTCGAGCGATGGATCCAGTGCGTTCGTAACGACGGAGGACGTGAACGGGCTCAATGGCCCCTCTCCGTCATAGGCAACCTGCCCCGGACGCGTCGCGTAGGAAATGAAACTTCCCAGTTTGTTCGGAATTCTGCGCAACCCGCGGGTCTTGCCGAGCGCGTATTCCTGCTCGCCCCAAAACAGGCTCCCGATCTCGAACGGATTGTCCCGGCAGGCATCGAGCATCACGATCTGGAGGCTGGACGCCGCCTTCATGTAGTCCAGCAAGTGCGAGACCTTGAGGCTTTCAAACTCCAAATCGTACTGGGTCGCCAGCTTGGCATCCACTGGCAGCAAGAAGTTCGATTCTCCGACCTGAAGGGCGTGGCCGGAGTAGTAGAAGAGCGCGGTGTCGCCGTCGTTAAGCTCACGCAGGAACCTGCGAACCACCTTTTCCAGCTCTTTCTTGCTGAGATTGGTGCCCACGGTGACGTCAAAATCCGCTTCACGCAGAACCCGCGTGATCTCTTTCGTGTCATTCAGCGGATTCACGAGCGGTTCGACAAATTCATAGTCCTGGTTTCCGATCACAAGCGCGACCCTTCGGCCGGGATCTTCCGCCGTTGAGGCCAGTGCCGGTGTGACGATGGCCATGACGCCAAAAGTCAGGCCGATTGCGCCGTGTCTTGCGGCGCGGCGCAAGCTCGTGACCGGGCCCGTCACGCTCTCTTTTGCGGACCGCATCAAAGCAGGCAGGTTTTTCCGTTTTTGCATATCGTCCTCAGCGCCATGTCGTGCACGGGGAAAGTCGCATAAAATTTGAAATCTGGCTGTGACGAAGCTCACAGCTTTGTCGATCCGCCCCGTGGATCCGACCATTGCCCAATAACCCTAGGTAAAGTGATGCATACTTGCACCAACTAGGCAAGCGCGTGACTGGATTAAACACCCGACTTTTTTCGACTTTTTGAAATTTCGCACGGAAAGTTTATTGAAAATTGGCAGGGCAGTTGATGTATTTGCAGCACGCGATCCCGCCTGTTCACGAGCCAACGAGCACAGATCACATGACAGAAGAGCTCAAATTCCGCCGCTTGAGTGAAGCCGAAATCGAGATACCGCTGGAGATGGCCATGCAGGAAGGCTGGAACCCGGGCCTGGAAGACGGTCCCGCTTTCCATGCGGCTGATCCGCAGGGATTTCTGGGCGGCGAGATCGACGGAAAACTGGTAACAGTGATTTCCGCCGTTCGTTACGGTGATTCTTTCGGTTTCATCGGCTTTTACATCTGCAGACGCGAATTCCGAGCCCGGGGATATGGACATCAGATCTGGGCTCAGGCGATGTCCCATCTCGGATCAAGACTGATCGGCCTCGACGCCGTGAACGAACAGACGGCCAGCTACGCCGAGCACGGGTTCAAATCCGTCTACAGGAACATCCGGCAAACGGGTATTTCACTTTGCGATGCACCGATGGACCCGCGCGTCGCGCCTCTGGGTCATGGTGTCTTTCCAGCGGTCAACGCCTATGACAGGCGTTTCTTTCCGGCGCAGCGTGAAGCATTTCTGAAACACTGGGCGGCTCCGATGATTGAAACACGACGAGGCTTTGCGTTTGTCGAAGACGGTGATGTCAAGGGATATGGCGTTATGCGTGCCTGTCACGAAGGCTTCAAAGTCGGTCCGCTGTTCGCGGACACACCGGCGATTGCCGATACGCTTTTCCGGACACTTGCCGGTCAGGTCAAGGGGCAGTTCATCATCCTGGATACGCCGGAACCGAACGCCGCAGCCCTACTCATGGCGGAAAGATACGAGTTGTCGCCGGAGTTCGAGACCTATCGCATGTACCGGGGTGCAGTCCCGGATCTTCCGCTCGACCAGATCCACGGGATTACCACATTTGAACTCGGCTGAAGCCCGCGGCTGATCGGGATCAGTGCTCGACGCTCTGATACGCAAGCATTGCGCCCGCAAGATCCTCGAGCGCAGCGCCGACGGATTTGAACATGGTGATCTCGTCATCCGTCGCGCGCCCGGCATGATCACCGCGGCACAGATCATAGAGATCTGCGCGGATATCGCCCTTCGAAATGAGTCCCGATCGCAGCGGCTGGACGATATCCCCGCCTTCCACCAGGCATCCGGCCCGCGTATCCACGTAGATTTCCGCCCGTTTGATGAGTTCGTCGTCGCTCTCCCGCATTGTCGGTTTGAAGGCGCCGACAAGGTCGACATGGGCCCCTTGTTTCAGCAGATCTCCCTTGATCAGAGGTTCGCTGGAGAGGGTGGCGGCGCTGATGATATCGGCGTTGCCGAGCGATTCGCGCAGACTGGTCGCCGCCGCGATCTCGATCGGAAACAGCTTCCGCATTTCCTTTGCAAAGTGTTCCGCCTTTTCCCTCGACCGTCCCCAGATCGTCACCTGTTCGACCGACCGGATGGCCATATGCGCCGCGATGAGATTGGGGGCGAGACGGCCGGTTCCAAGCACTAGCAGGTGCCGTGCGTCTGACCGCGCCAGATAGCGCGCCGCAAGCGC
>JBCDEN010000273.1:0-5956 GCA_039179715.1 Pseudomonadota bacterium | reverse complement strand
GAGGCACCGGCGCCGCCCGCAAGACCGCGTGTTCAGGACCGGCGGTCGGGGACCTTCAGGCGGAAGCAGGCGCCCGGCCTGGTCTCGTCCAGATCGATGCTGCCGCCATGTGCCTTCAGCAGCTCGGCGACGATGGCAAGACCGAGCCCGATGCCGCCCTTCTTGGACCCGCTGTGAAACGCCTTGAACAGCGCCTTTTTGGTGTTTTCGGGGATGCCCGGCCCGGTGTCGGAAATCACCACATGCACACAGTCGCCGTCGCGCATCGCTTCCATGGTGATCCGGCGGACAAGCGTTTCATCCTTCTCCGTTTCCAGGGCCTGCAACGCATTGCGCACGAGGTTGAGCAGGACACGGAAGATCTGTTCGGGATCGGCATCGATCTCGATGTGATCCGGCACGTTGTTCTCGAAATCGACCATGTCGTGATCATTGAGGCCGAGCACGTCGGCAACGTCGTCGCCGACCCGCTGAAGGGCAAGCAACCGGCGCTGCGGCGCGCGTTCGGCGGCCTTGCCGTAGGACATGACCGCCTGGGTGTAGCCAACTGCCCTGTCGAGCGTGGCGAGGATCTTCGGGGCCAGCCGGCTGACCGTCGGATCGGGCACGTGTTCGAGGCGCTCCAGGAACAGTTGCGCGGACGCCAGAAGGTTGCGCAGGTCATGGTTGATCTTGGACACCGCCAACCCGAGATCGGCAAGACGCTGCTTCTGCTGCAGGGCACGCGACAGGGCTTCTTCCATCGCGGCGAGCCGGATTTCGGCATCCCCCAGTTCGTCCTGACGGCCCGAAACGGTGATGATCCGGCTGGTGTCCTCTGGGCTCTCAGCGAAGCGTTCCATGGAGCGCGTCAGGCGGCGGAGCGGACGGATGAACAGGGCGCGCAGGGTGATGTAGACGAGGCTCGCGGTGATCACGGAGATAAACAGGGACAGGGCGAGGATACGGCCGGAGAAGGCCAGCATGTCCTGCTGCAGCAGCGCCACGGGCAGAACGACGTCGACGCGTTCCGTGTGGCCCATCTGGCCGACACCGATCACGCGCATGACGCCGTCGCCGCGATAGGTCAGGATCTGGAAGCTGCCGATGATCGAGGAAAGCGCCGAGACATTGGCCATGTCGACCACAAAGTCGACCTCGCCGGGCACGTCGTTCATCGCGATCAGACTGCGCCGTGTTCCCTGGTCGAGCGAGATAGCGACCGCGCCCGTCGTCTGCAGCAATTCCTCCTGCAGCCTTGGCGCGATCGTGCTCGTTTCCGCCAGCACCGAGGCGGCAACGCCTGCCGTCGTCAGCTTGTCCATCAGCCACGTGTTGCGGTAGTTGGCAATCGACGGCACATAAATGAAGACTTCCGACAGCATCACGAAGACGACGGTCAGAAGCAGGAGCTTACCCGACAATCCGCCGAGCCGGGGACGTTCCGGACGGTCGATCGCCCGGGGTCTCTTTCCCGTATCGTCTGAAGGGACCGCAGCACCTTCCGGCGCGCCCTCATGCTTCATCTCTGTCCGTCCCAAAAAATCAACAGGTCACATCCTCATAGAATGGACCTAATAGTATGAAAATATGGCCTAAACCGTCATCAATAAACACAAACCTCACCCGAACTTGCGCAATAAAGCAAGCAACCGGCGCAACCAAACATTCTTTGGCGCGTCCGCATAGTACGAAATTGCCGCACGCCGCACCAGTTCTCCGAGCGTCGGATAGGGCGCAATGAAACCGGCAAGGTCTTTCATTCTCATCTTTTTCGACAATGCCAGCGAGAGGAGATTGAGAATTTCACCGGCTTGCGCACCGACAATGTCGGCACCTGCCAACCGCCCGCCCGGACCGACAATCAACTTCAGGCGTCCCTTGGTCACGCCCTCCGCCTTAGCCCGGTCGTTGCCGTCATAGTCGGCGGTCAGCACCCTGACGGCACCGCTATAGGCCCGTTTGGCCTCGGTTACGGTCATGCCAATGTGGCCGAGTTCAGGCGAGGTGTATGTCACCCAGGGGACGAGGGTGTTGTTCATCCTGACAGGCATGCGGAACAGGATCGAACGGATGACAAGGCCGGCCTGATACCCGGCGACATGGGTGAACTGCAATCCGCCGGCAACATCACCGATCGCATAGACCTTGCGGTTCGAGGTGCGCAGACCCTGATCGACCTCGATGCCCTTGCGGTCAAACCTGATGCCCGCCGCATCCAGTCCGAGGTTCTCGACATTGGGTGCCCGTCCGGCGGCGACAAGCAGATGGCTGGCGTCTGTTTCAACAGGAGTTCCATCCGCCTTCCTGGCAAAGACCCTGACCCCTTCACCGGCCTGTTCAACGCGCTCAACGGCCGTTTCTTCCAGGATCTCGATGCCTTCGTCCCTGAGCTGCCCGATCACGATGCCGGCAAGCTCTGGATCATCCTTGCCAAGTGCCTTTGCCGCCTCGAAGACAGTCACTTCCGCCCCAAGCCGGCGGTGCGCCTGCGCCATTTCCAGTCCGATCGGACCACCGCCGATGATCGCCAGATGTGTTGGCGTTTCGCGCAGCTCGAACAGCGTTTCATTGATGAGGTAGGGCACTTCCTCCAGTCCGGGGATGGGCGGAACAAGTGCGGTCGACCCGGTCGCGACGACAAAGCGGCGCGCCTTGATCCTGAAGTCTCCGGCCTCCACCGTCGTTTCGTCGGCAAACCGGGCCGCGTCCCTGAGAACCGTGACCCCCAGGCCTTCGAAACGCTCCTGGGAATCATGCGGCTCGATTGCAGCGATGACGCTGCGCACATGATCGTTTGCCTTGGCGAAGTCGATGTCCAGGCCTTGCGAATGAATGCCGAACCGGCCCTGGTTCCTGTTGCCTGCCGCGGCTTTGGCGGCAGCAAGCAGGGCCTTGGAGGGAACGCAGCCGTAATTGAGGCAGTCGCCGCCCATCAGCCCCTTTTCGATCAGAACGACGTCGACGCCGAATGCCGCAGCGGCGGCAGCGACCGAGAGGCCACCCGATCCGGCACCAATCACACATATGTCGGGGGTCAGCTGTTTTGCCATTGAGGGCTCCGGTGCGGTGTATGAGGCTCGGCGAGTGACAGGTCGTGTCCGTCAGGCCGAGCGGATTTTTTTCAAGACGACCGGGATAAGGCTTGCAATCCCGAGCGCGAAGAAGGCCGCCAGAAGCTGCGGCGTGACCAGCGCGGAAATCTCGATTTCGCAGGTGCCGGCAGATGCGCAGCCCGGGTTTGCGGCCTCCTGGGCCTCAATGACGCTGTCCAGGCCGGACCCGATGAACGCGAATGCAAACGTTCCCGGGATGATGCCGATGAACGTTGCCAGTGCATAGGTTGCAAGCCGTACCTGGAAAATCGCCGGCGCGATGTTGACGAGCCAGAAGGGGAAAACGGGCGTGAGGCGCAGAAACAGGAGATAACTGAACCCCTCGTTGCGAAAGCCCTCCGCAAGGCGCGACAGGAACGGGCCGGCGCGCTTTGTCAGAACTTCCCCGAAAGAGGACCGGGCGACGAGGAAAACCGCGCATGCGCCGATGGTCGCGCCGAAGACAGTCACTGTGCCGCCTGCGATCCAGCCGAACAGGAAGCCGCCGGCAATCGTCAGGAGAGATGCCCCCGGAAAGGACAGGGCAACACACACGATATAGGCAAGGCAGAACACGGCGAGCGCTGCCAGCAGGTTCTGGTCGACAAAGCCGATCAGGTCCTGGCGCTGCATGATCAGGTTGGACAGGGTCAGGTGCTTGTGGAGGCCCTGGGAAAACGCAACGGTCATCAGCACCAGGAGAATGACAAGCGGCAGCCATTTTCTGAATTTGCCGGAAACCGACGGTTTCACCGTGTCCTCTATCTTCTGCTCCGTATCCTTCGGCCCGGTCATTCGGTCTGCCTTATCCCCCAGCATGTCACGTCCTATCAGCAATTTGTTCGAGGCGATTCTGGATGACGCCATATTGGTCTTTCTGCCAGATGTACCTTAATCTACTTAAAAAGAAGCATGCTTCACCGATAAGTGAGACGACGGGTCCGGCCGTTCACCTGTGCGTGAACGGATTTGCACCCCGAGATTCTTGGCGCACAACGTTGACTTGAAGCTGCGCGGCGCTTATAAGCGCGCACGACTGGGACATGCATTCGGACCCAAGGCTGTTTTGAGCCGCGCTCTTCCAGCGCTTCGAATGCTTCCACCAAAGAATTTAAAAATGAAAAGGGCCGCGCTCGAACCGCGCGGGTAAGAACGATGAAGCGTACGTATCAACCGAGCCGTCTTGTCCGCAAGCGCCGCCACGGATTCCGCGCACGTATGGCCACAAAGAACGGCCGTCAGGTGCTCGCACGCCGGCGTGCAAAGGGCCGCAAGAGCCTCAGCGCCTGATCGGCAACCTGTGCGCAGTGCGCCGGGTTGGCGGCTGCTGCCAACACCATTCCGCTGCCATGGACACTTTGAAAAAGCGCTCCGAATTCCTCGCGGTTGCCAAAGGCGGCCGATTGGGTCGGCGCGCTTTCGTCGTTCAGGGCCTGAAGCGCACCACGGACGAAGCCTCCCGGGTCGGATACACCGTTACCAAGAAAACCGGCAATTCGGTCATGCGCAGCCGCATCAAACGACGCCTGCGGGCGGCGGTTGCCGAGCTTCGTCACGCCGACATTCCGCACAGTGCGGATTTTGTGCTGGTCGCACGCGACAGCGCGCTCACTCTTCCCTTTCAAAAACTCGTTGCAGACCTTAAGTCAGGCTTTAGCCAAGTGCTGGATCCGGAAACGCCGCGCGGACGGGGAAAACCGCGCCGGGGAAACCGGTCGTCTCAACCGACACCGCGCAGCAAACAGGGGTAAAACCAGTTGATCTCCGAAAACCGAAACACGATTCTGGCAATTGTACTGTCCCTGATCGTTTTGCTCGCCTGGCAATATTTCGTTGCCACGCCGGAACTGGAACGCCAGCAGGCCGCCGTCGAGGCGCAGCAGCAAGCGGACGCCGAGCGTCAGGCCGCCACGGCCGGCGGCGCCAATCCCGACGCGCCTCAGCCGTCGGTGTCGTCGGGCGAAAACGCCACCCTTCCGGCACAGTCGGGAGGTCAGAATGCCGTCTTCGGAAACCGGGAACTGGCCGTTGCCGCCAGTGATCGCGTCGTCATCGACACGCCGCGCCTGGAGGGCTCGATCAACCTGACCGGCGCCCGTCTCGACGACCTGCGTCTCAAGGACTACCACGAGACCGTCGACAGGAGCAGTCCGACGATCGCCCTGTTCTCGCCAAAGGGCAGCCCCCAACCCTATTACACCGACTACGGCTGGGTCGCCGATCCCGGCTCCAACGTCGCGCTTCCCGGACCCGACAGCGTGTGGACCGCGCAGGGCACTGCCACCCTTACACCGTCCACGCCGCTGACGCTGAGCTGGGACAATGGCGCGGGTCTTGTCTTCAAGCGTACCTATTCCGTCGACGAGAACTACATGTTCACCGTCGCCCAATCCATCGACAACAGCTCCGCTGAAACCGTCACGCTTTATCCCTACGGCCTGATTGCCCGGCAAGGCATTCCGGAAACGACCGGCATCTGGATCCTGCACGAAGGCCTTCTCGGTGTCTTCGGCGAAGAAGGACTTCTGGAAGTTGACTACTCGGACCTTGAGGAAGAAGGCGCAAACCGGCCTGCCAAGGTCGACAATGGCTGGCTCGGCATCACCGACAAATACTGGGCCGCGACACTGATCCCGATTCCGGGCCAGGAATTCCAGCCCAGCTTCAGCTTCTCCAGGGCGACCGGCAACTTCCAGGCCGATTACCTCGGCAACGGCGTGGCCGTGCCGGCAGGCGGCACCGCGGAGACCAGTTCCTATCTGTTTGCCGGTGCCAAGGAAACGAAGCTGATCGACGCCTACGAGGAATCCATCGGCATCAACCGGTTCGAACTGCTGATCGACTGGGGCTGGTTCTACTTCCTGACCAAGCCGATGTTCTTC
>JBCDEN010000049.1:0-11621 GCA_039179715.1 Pseudomonadota bacterium | reverse complement strand
GAGAATGCCGATGCGGAATTCGGTGATTTCTGCCGCGCCTGCAAGCGAAGCATTCAAGGCGATCGTGCTGACGGCGGCAAGCGCGGCAACTTTGGAAACGATTTTCATTTGGGACACTCCCCGAGAGTCTGAATCCGATGACGTTTTAAGGTGCGCAAGCGGTTCAAACCGCTGCTGCCGCCGGGGTCATCGCACCGGCGGATTCTCTGGCGCCGGCGTTTCCGGCATCGATGGCAGTGGATGTGGCTGCCTCGTTGAAGCTTTCGTCCGCGCCGTAGATCTCGCGGGCTGCACTTGTGGTGAGTTCTTCCGGGCGGCCATCGAAGACGATGAAGCCGTCGCGCATGCCGATGACGCGGTCGCAATAGCTGCGCGCGGTGTCGAGCGTGTGCAGGTTGCAGATCACCACCTTGTTGTCGCGCTCGTGGATTTCGCGCAGGGCGTCCATGACGATTTTCGCATTCATCGGATCGAGCGATGCGATCGGTTCGTCGGCGAGGATCATATAAGGGTTCTGCATCAGCGCACGGGCGATCGCGACACGCTGCTGTTGACCGCCGGACAGCTCTTCGGCGCGCTTCGTCGCTTCCTGCACGATGCCAAGGCGGTCAAGGGCCTCGAGCGCGTCACTAACGTCGCCGGCGCTGAAGATATTGAAAAGACTCTTGAGCGTGCCGTGACCGTTCAAGCGGCCCAGCATCACGTTTGTGACGACGTCGAGACGCGGCACCAGGTTGAATTGCTGAAACACCATGGCGCAGTCGCGCTGCCACCGGCGCATCATGGCGCCACGAAGCTGGAGAATGTCCCTGCCCTCAAACAGGATCTCGCCGGATGTCGCGGGCGTAAGCCTGTTGATCATCCGCAGCAGGGTCGACTTGCCCGCGCCGGAGCGGCCAATGATGCCAACCATCTGCGGCTTGTCGATGTTAAAACTGACCTTGTTAACCGCAGTCCGAGACCCAAAGGTCTTGGTTACATTCTGGAATTCAATCACCCGCCAGCCCTGTCCGTTAAATTGCTCAAGCGCCCGGGGGAAAGAGCCATTGGTCGATTACAGTCAGATGACAGGTTTCTGACGCTAAGGCTAAGAATTTATGTCTTTTCAATGACATGGAGGCAACCATTGCTGGCATGACTTAGGCGGGTAATGTTTTTTTCCTCTAAATTCTAGACTGTTGACATTCCGCAGGCCTGCGCAAAAAACGCCTGTTTTTGAGGCAAGGCACCTGTCTGCATTTCGCCGTAAAAACAGGCACTCCCCGTTTTCCACGATGTTCATGCCTCCGAACGGGCAGAATTCGTCATGGCATTGTCATCAAAACGTCACTTGTGGCGCGCCTTGGCCCGCTAGAAACACAGCCCGTAGTGATCGAACCCGACGGAGATCAGATGCCCACGCCAACGCAAATGCCCAGCCTGACCGAAGCCCCGAATATCCATCCGGAAGCCAGTGTGCTCAATTGCGACCTCGGGATCTGGACGGAAGTCGGGGCGCGCACCGAAATGCGCGAAAGCCGGATGGACGACTATTCCTACATCGTTCAGGAGGGCGACGTGGTCTGGACAAGCATCGGAAAGTTCTGTTCGATCGCGCGGCGCGTGCGCATCAACCCGGGAAACCACGCGACCTGGCGGGCATCGCAGCACCACTTCACCTATCGCGCGGCTGCCTATGACCTGGGCGAGGACGATGCCGGCTTCTTTCAGTGGCGAAAGGACGACTGGGTGACGATCGGGCACGACGTCTGGATCGGGCACAACGCGACCGTGCTTGCCGGCGTGACGATCGGGACCGGCGCGATCATAGCCGCAGGTGCCGTCGTCTCGAAAGACGTTGCCCCTTACACCGTCGCCGGCGGTGTCGCCGCCAAACCGATCAAGCGCCGTTTCAGCGAGAAACAGGAACAGGCATTGATGGACATCTGCTGGTGGGACTGGCCGCATGAGCATCTGAAGGAACGCTTGCCGGACTTCCGGGAGCTTTCCATCGACGCGTTTATTGAAAAATATCGATAGGTCTCTTTCATGGAAGCCCTATTGTGCGCCTCGCGTGCCAGTGCTTTGCTGACCAGCAAACAGCAACGGAGGCAGACACATGGGCACACGGACGGCAACGTGCCGGTGCGGACAGCTCAGCGCCGAATGCCAGGGGGAGCCTGTGCGCATTTCCGCCTGCCATTGCCTGGAGTGCCAGAAGCGGACGGGAAGCGTGTTCGCCGTCCAGGCGCGGTGGCGAGATGAAAATGTCCGGCTGACCGGAGACTTCAGGGAATGGCAGCGCGACTGCGACAGCGGTCATGTTGCCACCTATCGTTTCTGTCCGGTCTGCGGGTCGACCGTTGCATTCGTCATCGAGGGCTGGCCCGGTGTGACCGCCATCCCGGTCGGCGCGTTCGCGGACCCTGATTTTCCCCATCCCAGGTTTTCGGTCTATGAACACGGCAAGCATCCCTGGGTGGAGATCGAGATTGAAGGCATAGAGCACTCGTCAGACCCCTCGATTGCGTTCACGCAAGGTGAACTGAGGAAATGATGGAAAACGACCTGACCGTATCCGGTTGCAGTGACGTCAGCGTTTCCGCAGGCCTCAACCGCATCATCCTTTACGTGCGCGACGTCGATATCAGCGCCTCGTTCTATGCGTTTTTCTTCGGATTCAGGGCCGTCACCACACCGACGGACCGCATAACCGAACTGGTTCCGGCAAGTGGTGGGGTGCATCTGATGCTCCACAAGGCCGGAAAGGCGCAAAAAATGGGTCAGGTCGCCGTCAAACTTGTGTTCGATGTTGCAGATGTCGCCGCGTTCCGCGAAGAGGCTGCGGAAAAGGGCCTCAAATTCGGAGCGATTCACAAGGCGGACGGATACGCGTTTTCCAATGCCAAGGATCCGGACCGGAATGCAATTCAGATCTCCAGCCGGGCCTTTAAATCGGTCTGATTGCCGCGATTGCCACTCCCCCTTTGCGTCAAGCGGCTGTACACTGTGACCATGATCAACGAAACCGCCGTTCTCGCCTCCAGCCTCGGCCCTTCCCTGCGTCGATGGCGCGTCCTCAACCGGGTCAAGCAGCAGGCTTTGGCCCGGGATCTCGGCGTGTCCCAAAGCAGGATTTCGCGCTGGGAAAGCGGACAGGCAGAGCCGGATGCGTGTGAACGGCAGAAAATCACGACACTGCTGCGCGCACGGCCCGAGACGGCGTCGGACCGTGCCCTTCTGGACCTCGTGACGCAGGCGGCAACGCCCGTTCATCTTGTGTGCGACTTGACGCACAGGCTGCTTGCCGCGTCGCCGACCCGCACGAAGGACTGGCGGGTGTCCACTGCCGATCTTATCGGCACGCCGCTCTGGCGCTTTGCATCGGAAGGCATAAGAGTGGCCGAGAACAGCCTGGAGGACAGCGGCTGGTTCGAACCGCTGGGGCCTGACATCGTCTACCTGACGGAGCGTGCGGAGTTCGCGGAACTGACCATACCGGAAAGCCGGATCCGCATTTCGAGGCTTGCCCTGTCGGACGGGCGTTTTGCACGTCTTGTCCGCGACGAGGCTCCCCTGCCCGCATAAATTATTCAGACCATCGCAACGCCCGGTGCGACCGGCTACGATGCCCGGCATGACACAAGACGCTTCAAAACATCCGGCGGAAACGATGGCGCCGCACAGGCTCTCGGGCATCCTGACATTTCTGCAGGAAGCCGAACGCCTGAAGGACACGATCCGCTCCGGCTCGACGCGCAAGGGACGGCCGGAAAGCACGGCCGAACATAGCTGGCGGCTGACGCTCATGGTGCTCCTGTTTCAGAAGGAACTGGAGGGAATAGACCTGCTCAAACTGGTGAAGCTTTGCGTGGTGCATGACCTCGGCGAGGCGATTTCCGGGGACATCCCGGCACCGCTTCAACAGGACGGCGACGACCGGGAAGCACGCGAGCGCCAGGATTTTCAGACCCTGTGCGCCGGTCTTCCGGACGACCTCGCCGAAGATCTTCTCGGTTTGTGGGATGAATATGCGGGTGCCGCGACCGCAGAGGCCAGGCTGGCAAAGGCGTTCGACAAGCTGGAGACGATCCTGCAGCATCACCTGATGCCGCCGCAAAGCTCCGAGTTTCACGGCTTCAACCTGTCCTACGGAACCTCACGAACGGACCAGTTTCCGCTGACGCGGCAAATCCGGGAGATCGTTGACGCCAAGACACGCGCGCTCGTTTCAGAAGCTCAGGACAGAAACACCTGAGTGCCTCTCTAACGCGTGCCCTTGAAGGGTGTGAAACACGTGCACTTATCGACCAATGCTCTATGCTACCAACCGGTTTGGAAGACTATCCCAGGTTCAAGGACGATCCAGATGTACAAGATCCTCCCGCGCAGCAACGGCCCGGTTCTCGGCGTAGAAATATCCGGCAAGCTCGACGTCACCCAGGAAAACGAGCTGACCGGAAAAGCCGAAAAGCTGATCGCGGAACATGACAAGATCAGCGTTCTGGTCGTGCTTGGAGATCAGGTGAGCATTTCATTTGAGGCCGCGGCCTCCGACATCAAGTGGATGCTGACCCATATGGGGCACTTGCGGAAAGTCGCCATCGTTGCCGACAGCAAAGTGCTCGCGGCGCTTGTCGCCGTCGATTCGCTGTTTGCAAAGGCCGTCGGGATCGAGGAAATGCACTATTCCACGGAAGAAATCGAAACGGCGTGGCACTGGATTGAAAGCTGACGACTTCGTTGCGCCAATGCAGCAGACGGAAGGGAAGCATCAGTCTGCCAGTTGTTCCTCGCTCAGGAACGCCACCTGCCGGACTTTGCCATCCTTCACCTCGATCATGTGTCCGCGCGGGACTTCCGTCCAGCGGCTGGGTGCTTCGTCGAGCGGTTCCGAGACGACCATGACGCCGTCATCGAATTGCCGATAGTAGAGCGTCGGCGGGAACTTGTCGGACGCGTAACGCGCAGCATAAAGCGTGGTGCCGTCCGACCATGCGGAGGCAAATCGCATGTGGGGCGTTTCGCCGGAATATCTGGAGAGCGCTTCCGCCTCATGAACCACACGCGCCATGGCCGCGCGCGGGTGCTGGCGCAGTCCATAGGCAAGCGCGATGAGGAACAGGCATTCGCTGTCCGTGCCGCCCATGCGATGCCGGTAAAGGTCATCCGGGATCATGTTGTCGAGACGCCGCCTGACTTTCTCGTAACCGCCGACCTGGCCATTGTGCATGAACGCCCAGCGCTCATGGGTGAAAGGATGGCAGTTGTCGCGCGTGGTTGCCGTGCCTGTGGATGCGCGCACATGCGCCAGAAAGTGTCCCGAGCGAACGTGCCGCGCGATCTGAAGGAGATTCGGATCGGACCAGGCAGGACGCACATCCTTGTAGAGACAAGGTGTTTCGCGGTCGCCATACCACGCAACGCCGAACCCGTCCGCATTCACGGCGGTCTTGCAGGACAGCGCGTTCCGGCTCTGATCGATCAGCGAGTGCGCCGGGTCGCAAATGACTTCTTCCAGATATCTCGGTGCGCCACTCCAGGCTGCCCATCGGCACATCTTTGCATTTCCTTTTTATGCTGCAGACCTTGTCGCCTTGAACCGCGCGGTTTCCTGATCGCATTCATACCAATCCGCAAGCGGATAAGGCGCGCGCGCGAGTTCATCGACCGCTGCAATGATCCTGTCCGCTTTCTCCGCCGCGAGCAGAACGGAAAAATTGAGCCGGGTCCATCCCGGCTTTTTCAGTTCTTCCCCGGCAAGAATGCCCTCACGCAACCTATCCGATTCGCTGGCGCCGATCGAAAGCAGGCGATGCGCGTAGGGCCCGGCGCAGGCACACCCTCCCCGCGCCTGGATACCGTAAGCATCCGAGAGTATCCGCGTCACCAGCTGCTGGTGGATGTAACCGCCGCGCTCAAGATCACGAAACCGGAAAGAAAAGACCGGCAGAACATGTCGTGCCTGCGGGTTGCCCATGATCTCGATTGCCGGATTGTCCTGCCAGACCGCGAGCGCCCTGCCTCTCCAGTCGGCGTTTCTGGCGTCCATCAGGTCCTGCCCAATGGCTTCCTTCACCAGAAAGGCCAGACAGGCCCGGATATCGCCGATCACGTTGGGAGTTCCGGCCTCTTCGCGTGCACACAGGTCAGACGTGTAGTCATGCCCCCAGGGCGACACGAAGCGGACACTGCCGCCGCCTGGGAAAACCGGTACATCCCGAGTAACTGACTTTTTTCGTACGATCATGACACCGGATGCAGCCGGACCTCCGAGGAACTTGTGCGGAGACACGACAACAGCATCCTTTTGCGCGTCCGTACCGCAGCGCATGTCGATCGGAAGATAAGGCCCTGATCCTGCGCAGTCCCAGACGCTCAACGCGCCGTGTTTCTTGAGAAGACGCGTGACGGCCAGATCGTCCGTGACAATGCCGGTGACGTTGGACATCATGGAAAACGCGCCGACAATCAGCCGGTTCCTGCCGCACACCTGCAATCTGGCTTCCAGATCCGCCAGATCGGGGCCGCCCGCCTCATCTTCATCGATTTCGATAACTTCTGCGCCGCTCTCGCGCCAGGGAAGGATGTCGGAATGGTGCTCGTAGGGCCCGAGAAGGACCAGGGGCCTCTCGCCCCGTGCAACGGCCTCGCTCACGCCGAGCAGGTGAACAAGCCTGTTGAGACCGGCTGTCGCGCCGGAACCGCAGAAAATCATGGCATAGGAGCCGTCCGCGCCGCAAATGCGCGCGATTTCTGACCGGGAGGCCTCACGCATGCGCGTCATGGCACTGCCGCAATAGGAGGCCTCTGTATGAGAGTTGGCGTAGACGGGCAGCACTTCTTCCAGAACGAAGTCCTCGATCTGGCGCAACGCGCGGCCGGACGCGACATAGTCGGCGTAGATCATCTCGCGCTCGCCAAGCGGGCCGGCAATGCTGGTGCCCTCACCGATCAATCCTGCTCGCAGGCCACCGACAAGATCCGGCGTCTGCAGGGATGCCTTGAAATGATCGATTGCCGTTCCGGTCATGTGGGTCATTTGCTGCTCCAATCTCGTATTTCAGCAATCATATGACCTTTCCAGACGAGAAAGCTTCACAATTTTTCTTTGTTTACCGTTCTTAATTGTGTCATTTGATCGTATATGGAGAAAAAAATAGATCAGATAGACCGGGCAATGCTTCGCGCCCTGCAAAGAGATGCACGGCTTTCACAAAGAGAATTGGCCGAGATTGTCGGGCTGTCGCAAAACGCGTGCTGGCGCAGATTGAAGGCGCTTTACGAAAACGGCCTGATCAAGAGCCATACCATCCGCCTGGACCCCGCGCTGCTGGGGCTCAACCTGACGGTGTTCGTCATGATCAGGACGCGGCATCATTCAAAGGACTGGCTGGAAAGCTTCCGCCGCGAGGTGTCGGCGATCCCGAATGTCATCGATTTCTACCGTGTCGCCGGTGACTACGACTACATGCTGAAGGTTGTCGCGGAAGACATGAATGCTTTCGACAAGGTCTATCAGCGCCTGATCGAGAAGGTCGATCTGGACACGGTCACATCCTACATGACCATGGAGGCAATCGCGGATGCCCGCGATCTGCCCCTTTGAATGGCCGTCTGCCTGACGTTGAACCTTGTCAGCGCCTGTCAGCGCCTGCGATGTCCGCCGCCGCGCCTTTTCTGACCGCCGCCGCCGCCACGCTGCGGCCGTGCCTGCTGCGGGCGAGCCTGACGTTTCGGGCGCGTCTGCTGCGGACGGTTCCGCTGCACATTGCGGTTCCGGTTCACCTGCCTGTTACCTGCGTTCCGTGCCTTCCTGTCCCGATTGAGATGCGCGGGAGCCTGACGCGTTTTCTGTGCCGGGCGTGTCGACGGTCTCTGGGCCGGCCGTTGCGTGCTCGGCCTTTGCGCGTTGGGCCTTTGCGTATTGGGACGCTGTGCCGCCGGTCGGTCCCCGGCCGGACGGTTTATGTTCGGCCTGTCGCCCGCGGGACGGTTTTGCGGACGCTGCAGATTGCCCTGCCCGGCATTGGGCCGGTTCTGAAGCCGGTCGCCCGCAGGGCGGTTCGCGATTGCCGCGCCCGCCCCGGCGCCAATGGCCGCGCCAGCGCCGACCTCTCCCAGACGGTTCTGCAGGTTTTCGCGCGACGGAGCCGCAACATCGCCCCAGCGGCCGCCCTCGAACTTCTTCCAGTTGTCGCCATCACGCCGGTAGACGGAGCCATCGCGCCCGGCAAAGACATCGCCCCTGCGGTCGAGGCTGCCGATACGGCCGAGATCGCCGCTTTCCTTCCAGCGTTTGGCGGCACCTGCCTGGATGTCCCGTGAGCGGGACCAGGCCGGGCCGGAGACCGCTGCCCCGCCCCAGGACCCATAGATGCCGCGCGCACCGCCCGCGACGATCCGGTTGCCCGTGCGCGGATTATACGCGGTAATGAAACCGGCGCTGCCACGCGGGCCGCTGATGGCCGCGCCGCGAATATACCCGCCGGTCCGGGGGTTGTAGATGCCGCCGCCTGCAATGCCGCGCCTCGGGCCGTAGGCATAGCCGTATCTGCCGAAGGTGCCGCGCACGGGATTGTAGAACGCGCCGATGCCGTAAGTCACGGGCCGCGGGAAGTAGATCGGGCGTATGCCCGGGCGATACCAGGGACGATAGTACCAGCCCGACCCGTAGACGAAGACGCCCCAGGCCAGGAACCCGGTCAGATAGCCCATCGTATAACCGTACCAGACGGCGTTTGGCTCCGTTTCATAAACACGCACATATGTGGTGTTGTAGACCGGAGACGACGGCGGGATCGTGTAGATCTCGTCCGGAACCGCCGTTGCAACGACGAACGGGCCTTCCGGGCTGTCGCCGACAAACCAGACGCCATCCTGCAGCACGTAGTACTTCGCCCCCACCTGAATGACCTGATCATTGGTGTTGACCGCATAGGACATTGTGGTCCCCTCGATCGGTTCGAACTCCGGATCGCCGGCATAGGCTATGTCGGCGCTCACGGAGCCGACCTCGACGCGCGCGGTCGTCGGTATGCTCGCCTTCAGCCGCGCCTGCGACGCTTCGGACGTTCCGGGGATCGAGGACAGCACGGAGTAGTAAGGTGCGTCTTCGGGAATGTTCTGGAATTCCGACGGCAGGCTTGGCGTCGTGAATTCCCAAGGGCCGTCCAGAGAGCCGGACTTGAACCAGCGGCCTGACACAAGGATGTACCAGGTCGATGTCTTCTTCAGGAAAAAGACATCGCTGTCCGTGTTCGAGGCCCATTCCAGATCGGTTGTTCCCACGGGTTCAAGCTTCGGCTCCCCATCGAACACGATCATTTCGGCCGGTTTGTCGGAATAGACGATCTTCGGCGGCTTGTTGTCGGCGAAAGGCTCGGGAGGGATCGCCGCACGGGTCTCGGACCAGTTGTCGTCATCGGGAAGGTTCTTGATCAGGTCCGGCAATTCCGAAACCGGCTGCCAGCCGCTGGAAACGTCCTTGGTGGTGAGCCAGGACTTTTCATCGCGCAGGAAAAATTCCCCCGTATCGTCGACCTTCAGGATGTCCCAGTTGGTGTTGACGACAAAGCTCAGTCCCTGATCGCCCTTCACGGGTGCCAGGATCGGCGTCCCTTCTGTTTGCACCAGGATCGAAGGTTCTGTCTCAACGAAGATCGGCGGCGCTTCCGCATTCAGCCCCTCGACGTCTTCCATGCGCTGGTATTCGGCAAGGCCCGCTGTAATCCTGTCCTCCTTCACCGTGATCGTGCCCGTCGGCATGATATTGCCGACCTGAAGCGTCAGGTCGGTCAGTGAACTCCTGTCCAGGGAGGAAAAGTCCAGCTGCGTGACCTGGATATCGCTGACGGCGACCTCGCCGTTTTGCGGGTCGGCCACGGTCTTGCCACTAACACCGATCACGCCGAACACAGGCTTCGCGTCCTTGTCCTTGACGTATTCGGCGGCGACCAGGGCCTTGAGGGTCTCGAAATCGGTCCACTCGGTAAATTGCGGCTGGTAAAGGATGAGGGTCGCGCCGCCGTCCGTTTCAAAAGACTTGGGCCATCCGGTCGCCTGCTCGGGTTCGCTCAGCTGGAGATAGCGCCCGCTGACAAATCCGTTCTGGCCGTTGTAGCTGATTGAACACCAGGCGCCGGTGTCGTCGCAGTTCTCCAATTCGACCTGGGTTCCGTTTGGCACCGTGCCGAGGGTTCCGAAGCCGGTGCCCGGCCCTTGCCGGAAATTCACGTTGGCGGTGGTTACCGCAGGCGCTGCAAACGCGCCATTCACAAATACGGTTTGCACAATCAATGCTGAAGACAGAATTACCGAAATAGCCTTGCGCATCTGGCCCTCCCAAAGGCGGAAAATGCATTTTGATCCTGGTTGAAGGGCCTGCATCCACTGGCTGAGTTTCCAGAGACTGCAACCATCCCTCAAGAGCTGCCCCTTGCCGCAAGCGTCGCCTGTGTCCTGCGTCACAGGTGCGGAAACACACGCCGCGTTAGTTTTGCTCTCACGCCACCATGACACAGATTGTGAAGCCCTGTAAGGCTAGGAGGTTTTGACAATGTTTGCAGGAAAATACGCCTTGAAAACCAGCTTGTTCGGTGCGGGTCTGGCCCTGTTTGCAGCCATGTTTGCGCCCTCTTCCGCGACCGCCGAAATCTTCATCTGCGAGAGCACGCACACGCCCAACGGCGCGGCGAAATACTGCAATTTCCTTCTCTTTGATGCCAGCTTCAGCCGCCACAGCCAGATTGTGCTCGCACAAGGCGCTCGAAAAAGGGTCGCCATCAATGGCCGCTATGACCTGTTCTGTGTTCTCGTGCAGAACCACAAGGGCGTGCCCGACAACCTCGCGCTTCGCACCCGGCAGTGCAAGAAAACGCATAACGGGCGCGAGTACAAGGTCCCGATCCAGAAATTCAATTTGCGCCGCGGACGCGACGGTTACAGCACGAATACTGCCCCAATCGTGCGCGCCGTCGACCGCTGGTAGCAAATACGGACCGGCGCGTCCGCATTCGCGCCGGTCCGTTCAAACTATCCAATGAGGCGCTAAGTTACAGCCGCAAGTTCATGTCCCTTTCACAAACGCCCGGATCTTCAGCAGGCGACAGAAGAAACACCCGGGGAGGACAGCGCCACGACCTGCCCCGTGCGCGCCGAGTGTTGCGCGGCAAGCCCCATCTCGACGGCACGGCGGCCATCTTCCAGCGTGACTTCCGGCAGCGCGATTTCACCACGCACAACGGCCACAAACCGTTCGTGCTGATAGAAGGTCGACCCATTGTGGTCGCCCGCATCAAGCAGCGCCGGATCGACGGGGATTTCAAGAGTGCGGGGCCCCTTCGGCCGGCGCGGCGACACCACAAGCTGGGCGACCGGCGGTTCGCCGAGATCCTCGGGCCAGAACCGGCCCGGCCCCGGCACGAATGCCTCAATCTTTCCGGTCGGGCCGACGGCAACGACTTCTTCCTGGTATTTCGACCCTTCGGCGAACATGCAAAGGTCGAGCAGCGCGCGCGATCCGTTCTCGAAATCAACGATCACATAACCATTGTCGAGAATGTCGGGCTGTTCGCCGTCATAGGTCTCATCCTTGTGGTTCGCATCCTGTCCTGCAGAGGCCATGACACGCACAGGTTCGG
>JBCDEN010000011.1:0-18855 GCA_039179715.1 Pseudomonadota bacterium | reverse complement strand
TCGACATCTTCGATCTCGACCTCGAAGATCTCAGATGTCGTCGATCCGTCGCTGGATTCCGCCGTGACAGTTATGCTGACGGTGCTTTCCGTTTCCGCGTCAAAGGCCGCGCCCTCGGCGACGGTCACCGTTCCATCATCGGCAATGGTGAAACGATCATCATCAACCGTATAGGAGACTGTGTCGGTCGCGTCTGCGTCCGTTGCGGCAATACTAACGCCGATCTCGTCTCCCGCGCCGGCATCTTCCGTTAGGGTGTTTTCCGTCGCATCGGTATCCTTGACGGAAGATACGGCAAACTCTGACACATCGGCGATGAGGGCAGTGATATCCTCGCTATATGTCAAGCCGCCGGAGTCGGTTGTCGTAACGGTCAGCGTGATGCTGTCTTCGCTTTCGCGGTCAAGGCTTTCAGTATCCCTGAGTTTCAGCACCATCATGCCGACGCCGTTTGCGACAATCTCGAAACGGTTGTCCGAAACCGTATACGTGTGTTTGTCGCCGGCATCGGCGTCGGTTGTCGATACGCGTCCAACGATTGCGCCGTTCACACCTTCGGCAATCGTCATCGGGATTTCGGTCAGGGACACATTGTCCAGAAGCGCACCGTAGCTGTTGTTGTCTTCTGACGTTTCCCGGAATTCTAGAACGTCGTTTCCGCCAGTGCCGACAACCTGCAGATTGATTGCTTCCCAGTCACCGGTTTCCGGATCGAAACGGGTGACCAGATCGTCATTCCAGTAGACCTCGACCGTACTTGTTTCCGAGCTTGACCGTGCCATGGCATCGAAGGAAAGGTCATAGACCTGCCCAAGTGTCGTTTCGACGGACTGTGAAATGGAATTCACACCGCCGTCGGAATCAAGCTCCAAATGCTTGTCGCCATCCGTGGCATCGACGCTGCCGAGATTGTTCCAGACTTCAATTGGCCCGTCGGAAGCCCAGGAACCTGACGGGTCCTCCTTGGCGTGGGTCCAGGACCCTTTCGAGACGTCAAAATCCTCGAAGCTTCCGTTCCTTATCAGGTTTCCGGGATTGCCCGTGACCAGGACATCGGTCGGCGCATTGTCGTTGACGTTGCCGACCTCGACCGCGAATGCTTCCGATGATGTTGATCCGTCGCTGGATGTGGCCGTGACGGTAACATCGATGGAGGCCTCGGTTTCGGCGTCGAATGTCGCGCCGTCCGCGACGGTTACGGTGCCGTCCTCGGCAACGTCAAAGCGGTCATCGTCAACCGTGTAGGAGACAGTGTCGGAAACATCGTCATCTGCTGCGAACGCAGTCACGCCGATTTCGGTGCCCGCAAGCGCATCCTCGGAAACAATGTTTTCGGAAACATCGACGTCCTGAACGGATGAAACGTCGAATTCATCGACGTCGGCAACCGTGATCGTGAATGTTTGCTGGCTTGATGATCCGTCGCTGGAAACTGCTGTCACGACGACGTCGATCGATGCTTCTGTTTCCGCATCCAGGCCCGCATCAGCCGCCACGCTCATCTTGCCGTCGGCGTCGATGTCAAAACGGTCATCGTCGACCGAATAAGCGATTGTATCGCTTACGTTCTTATCGTCTGCAAAGGCTGTTATGCCAACCAGGGAACCGGCAGCCGCGTCTTCCGAAATAACATTTTCCGTGTCGTCTTCGTCCGTGATGCCGGTTATATCCTGCGCGATCAAATCGCCCGCAAGAACATCGCCATCAGCAAACTGGAAAGTCTCGACATTGCGGACCGTGTCGGTGCCATCGGGAGCGCCGTCGCGCGTATCGGTAACCGTGTAGCTTCCGTCCGGGTTCTCGGTAATGTCGTAATCATTGCGTTCGCCGGTGAATATCGCCGTGTCGAGTCCGGTGCCGCCATCCAGATCATCATCTCCGGTGTTACCGATCAGCGTGTCGTCACCAGCGTTGCCGTCGATAACGCCGCCATCTTCATGCGCGGTGATTGTATCGCCACCCGTGCCGCCGGTGATGCCGGTTTCGGCAACGCCGTCATCTGTGAACACCACGCCGCCGTTGCTTAGGACGAGGTTCTCGGCGACATCGTCAAAGTCGACCGTGAAGGTCTTCGATATCGAATTGCCGCCGGTGTCGGTCGCAGTGACTGTAACGGCGACAGACGGTTCGCTTTCGAAATCGATGACAGCACCGTCCTTGAGTTTCAAAGTGCCGCCAAGAACCTCGAAACGATTGTCGGAGACGGTATAGGCGTGCGTGTCGCCGTTGTCCGGGTCGGCGACAGACAGGGCACCGACGACGGACCCGACGGCATTTTCAGCCAGGATGCCGGTATTGAAGCTGTCCAGGGTGGCATCCGCAAAGACGGAAAGACCTTCATCGTGGATCTCTCCAAGGAAATCGCCTCCGGCGTGGCCCTGGCTGTGGCCTGCCATATTGCCGACGCCGATGTTGTTGCCGCCGTCCCAGTCGCCGTCCGGCCAGCCAGAGCGCTGCGCCGCAAGGCTATTGCTCTGATCCATCTCTCCAATTGACAGCTCATCTGAAAGAAGCAGCGTTATCGTGCCGGCATCCTTGTTGAGTTCAAGCAGAAAATTGTAGTCGGTCCCCGGTGAAATCTCGGCGCTGAGTTCCAGATTGTTGCTGTCGCCGGCATAGACATTGATGCGTCCATTTTCGATAACGACATTGAGCCCGTAGACATTGCCGCCGGTCTCGAAAAGCGTTTGTGCCGTTGCAATGTCTTCAGCCGTGGTGAACGACATGGCAAAGACATTGGTGTCGGTTTCGAGACCCAGCTCCGAAATGCTGGTGCTGGATGTGTAGCCGTCGGCAGCGGTGAAATCGGCCTTGTTGCTGCTATCGAGAGCAAGCGTGAGCGGCGCTTCGTTGACGTCCTGGACCGCGATGGAAAACGTCTCGGAATGGCTCAGGCCACCGGCATCGGTCACCGTCACCGTGATTTCGTGGTTCGCCGCCGTTTCATAGTCGAGATCAGCGCCTTCCTTGACGCGGATTTCATCTCCGACGATCTCGAAGAAGCCGGACGGATCTTCCGTGATCTCGTAGGTGTGGATATCGCCGTCATCGGGATCGGTTGTCGAGAGCCTGGCGACCACCGTGCCGCCCACACTGTTTTCGTCGACAATCGGCTTCAGATAACTTTCAAGGGTCGCATCCGCATAGACCGAAACACCTTCATCGGCGATTTCTCCCAGAAAGTCGCCGCCCACGTGCCCCTGGCTGTGATCCGCCAGCGTACCGACACCAAGGCTGTTGCCGCCGTCCCAGTCCTGATCGGTCCAGCCGGTCTTGAGGTCCGCCAGGCTATTGTCCGCATTCATTCCGCTGAGAGGCAGTCCGTCCGACATCAACAAGGTGAGGGTGCCGGTCTCCTTGTTCAGTTCGAGTGCGAGATTGTAGTCCGTCCCGGCCTCGACGGGCGCGCTCAGTTCGACATTGTTGCTTTCGCCGGCATAGACGTTGAGCACACCGTTTTCGATGACGATGTTCAGTCCGTAGTAATTGCCGCCGGTCTCGAACAGCGTCTGTGCCGTGTCGATGTCGGCGGCCGTGGAAAAGGAAACCGTGACGACTGTCTTGTCGGCCTCAAGGCCCAGATCGGAAAGGCTCGAAGGCGAAGTATAGCCGTCCGACGCCGAGAAATCCGCAGCTGTGTCTGAAACAAGCAGATTGATGTTCCGGGGCGCTTCGTTGACGTCATTCACCGTGATGGTGACGTCTTGCGAATAGGAATGACCGGCCGCATCTGTGACCGAAAGCGTCAACACGTGCTCGTCGGCGGTTTCGTGGTCAAGCTGCGCGCCGTCCTTGACGCGGATCTCGTTTCCGACGATTTCGAAGGAACCGGACGGATCATCGGCGATTTGATAGACGTGCGCGTCGTTCAGGTCCGCGTCAGAGGCGGACAGCCTGGCCACGACCGTTCCGGCGGAACTGTTTTCATCGACATCACTGTCGGAGAGCGCAATGTCCGTTGGTGTTTCGTCGTTGAGATCCGTGACGCGGATCGAAAACGTTTCACTCGAGCTGGAGCCGTCGCTTGACGTCGCGGTGACCGTGAACGTGACATCGCCTTCCGTATCGGCGTCGAAACGCGCACCTTCCGCGAGTGTCACAACACCATCGCCGTCAATCTCGAACCTCGGATCGTCCACTTCGTAGGAAACGGTTGCCGTTACATCGTCATCGATCGCCCGCGCTGTGACACCCACAACGGTTCCGGCACCGGCATCTTCGCGTATCTGGTTTTCGGTGCTGTCGACATCCGTTACGGCAGAAATGCTGCTTTCGTTGACGTCCCCAACCGTGATTGTGAAGGTTTCGGTGCTCGACTGGCCGTCTGCGGCAAGGGCGCGCACGACAATATCGTGCGCTCCGGTCGTTTCGGCATCCAGTTCGCCCGCGACCGTAACAACCCCGGTCAAGGGGTCGATCGCGAACAGGCCATCGGCGTCGTCGATCAAGCTGTAGGTGACACCTGCGGCGCCTGCCGAGTTTGCGTTTGCCGTAAGCCCCGTGAGCGCGCCGATCGCGGCATTCTCGTCCACGGCGTTCTGATCATTGTCGATGTCCGAAACATCGGACAGCTCCGAATTCGTTTCTGTTGCCGGTTCCTTCTCCAGGTCGGAATTGAGCTCCGGCGCGCCACCCTCGCGCGAGCCCGGCCCGGAGCCGGTCTCAGCGGTCGGTTGAACGGCAGCCGGATCGCTCACCTGAGCCGTGTTTGAAGGGGTGTCCAAGGGATCGATTCGTTCAATGGCGGGGGCTGAAGGCGAGCTGCCGCTTCGCACCGCCTGCTCGTCGCCGGACGCACGATCTTTGGGCTCGGGCTCAAACCCGCTCCCGGACTGCTCTTCGTCTGCTGCGGGACGCGATTGGGCGTCATCAAAATCGTCAGGTTCCTGGCTTTCCAATGGCGTTGAAGTTAAAGACGCGCCAGGCTGAAGCTCTTGTTCCGGCAAAGGTTTTTCGAGGTGGCTTCCCAAATGCAGGTTGGAAACCACCTGTTCGCTGGAAACCCCCATGTTCTGGTCGAGATGGTAGTCATGCGCCTTGTCGAGATGTTGATCCTTGGCGTCGAGAAGGCCGGAATGGAGATATTCGTCTGAACCCAGTGTCGAGCCGCCATCACCCTTGTTTTCATTGGTCTGCGGTCTGTTTTGGGGTTCCCGATTTGCGGTGTCTTTTGCCATACGGCTGCCTGCTCACACGATTGCCATCGTGCGAGTGAACGACGTCGTCCTTAATAAAGCGAAAAATTTTCTCGAAAATTCCGTTTAATTTCAGAAATATATTCGCGGAAGAAGCCGTAAGGTAAACTGTTTTTTAAACCCGGCCGGAGCACCCTTGTTGAATGTGGGGTCGACTCTGGTTAGTCAATGTTGAAATCGTTTTTGTCATCTTTTTTTCTGCGCCGGATGCATATCAAGCATTCGCCAAGCGGCAAATGGATTTCGTCTCCACGGCTGCCGCGCGATGTCGTGATCGCCTCCATCTTCGCGAATGTTCTCGGGTTGGCGATGCCGCTCGCCGTTCTTCAGGTTTATGACAGGGTTCTGCCGAATGCATCAACGGACACATTGCTTGTTCTGACGCTGGGTGTTGTCTGTGTCCTGGCAGCTGACGGCCTCATAAAAATCGCCCGCGCTGCGGTTGTCGGCAGGCTGGGGGCAAGTTTCAATCACCAGGCCCATAAGGAATTGTTCCGGCGGGTGCTGGATGCAAAGCCCGAAAACTTCACCGGAACGCCGGTCTCGCTGCAGGTTCACAGGCTCCGCTCGCTTCAGTCGATAGCTGACCACTACGGCGATCAGGGCAGGCTGCTGGCCATCGACCTTCCGGCTGGCGCAATTTTTCTCGCGGTTCTGGTGTTTATCGCCGGGCCACTTGCCCTTGTGCCCGTGACCCTTCTGGCTGTCTTCATCCTGTTTGCCTTGCATCGGAGCCGTGTTCTGCAAAAGGTGGTCGCAGACCGTGCAACCCAGGACGACCGGAAATCCGACTTCGTGCTCGAAGTTTTGTCCGGCGCCAGAACGGTCAAATCCCAGTCGATGGAAGCGCTCATGATCCGGCGCTTTGAACGCCTTCAGAAAGAAACCGCAAACCTGAGCGCCCGGTATATGCGCCTGGCCGGACAGGCCCGGGACGCGTCCGCAGTTTTTGCGACGCTGACGACCGTCTTTGTCGTTCTGTTCGGCGCAGTCATGGTCATCAACAATGGCTTCAGTATCGGCGGCGTCGCCGCAAGTACGCTTCTGTCAGGACAATTCGTCCAGCCTTTTCTTCGTGCAATCAATCACCTGACCGATATGCAGCGCCTCAAGCATGATTATGAGCAGGTTGACAAGCTCTTTGATCTGCCAGCGGTGGAAGCCCGTGAGGAGCTCGGGTCGGAGCCCACGGGGTCCGTCCAGTTGGTCAAGGTCACGATGGACATCAAAAGTGCACGGCGGCAGGTGTTCAACGACCTGAACCTGACAATCAACCCGGGCGAATTTGTCGGTTTCAGCGGTGCGGATGGCAGCGGCAAAAGCACGTTGATGAAACTCTTTGCCGGTGAATTGTCTCCGGTGGCCGGAGAAGTCCTGATCGGCGGGCATGACTTTTCCGGGCCACTGAAGCACGCATTGCGCAAACATATTGCCTATGTCGATAGCCGGTCCGCCGTCTTCAACGGAACGATAATCGAGAACCTGACGATGTTCGGGGCGGTGTCCGATATCGCGCATGCGCGCATGGCCGCAAAACTGATCGGCCTGGAAAAGGAAATTCATCTGCTTCCGAAGGGATATGACACACCGCTCGGCGCTGATCTTGCGGGCAAGATCCCTGCATCGACCCTGCAACGGATCTGCATTGCGCGTGCGTTGGCCGGAGAGCCGAAAATCCTTGTTCTCGATGAGGCAAATGCGCAATTGGATCAGCAGGCCGAAAAAGGTCTCGTGAATGCACTGTACCGCTTGAAGGGTCACCTGACCGTCATCATCGTCACGCATCGGCCGTCAATGCTCGCGGTCGCCGACCGTCAGTACAAGCTCGCGGATGGCAGGATCGAAGAGATTTCCGAAGGGATTGAAACCGGCGCCAGGAATGCGGGGATATCGGCATGACCCGTGCCCTGTTCGATCTTGAAGACCTGAGCCCGCAAACCAATCCGGTCCACCGGCAATGGAACGAATTGTCGGACGAACTTCAGGGGGATGCTGGTGAAACGGCCTTCCTCAAGCTGAGCGAAGGCAAGACGCCGGCAGAAAAGTGCCTGGTTCCGCTGTTGCGCGAGATGAACTGGCAAGGCAATGATCGCCTCCTGTTCGAAGCCCTGCCGCATTTCGATCAGATCGGGACGATCCAGGAACTCAGGACCGTTCTGAACAGAATCAAGGTTTCCTCCAGCCGTTACCGCTCGAACCCTGCCGAAATTTCGGTCTCCCAGCTGCCGTGCCTGAGCGTCACGGAAGACGATGTGCTGGTGCTTGCAAACAAGACGGAAGACGGCGAGTTTCGTGCATTTTCTGGCCTGAAGGGCGAAGCCGTGATCGTTTCGGCGAAGGAAATGGCCCGGCACGAGGTCTATACGGTCGCCGAAGAAACGGAAACGGACAAGAATGCCGCGAACAATCGCCGCTGGTCATCGCTCGCATCGAAACAGTTCCGTGCCAGCATTGTTTCCATCCTGGCGATCGGTTTCGTGCTCAACATTCTTGCCTTGGGGCCGCCATTGTTCATCATGGCGATATACGACAAGGCAATGGGTGCGAAGTCGATCGAAGTTCTTCTCACGATGGCGGCAGGCATCGGCATCATCATTTTGAGCGAACTGGCGCTGCGCAAGACAAAAAACGGCTTGCAGTCCTACCTCGGTGGCCGCATTGACGCGATTGTCGGAAACAAGACCTTTGAAAGGATCCTGCATCTTCCGTATTCGATGCTCGCCGAAGCTCCGATCGGCACGCAGGTCATGCGGCTGCGGTATTTCGACAGCGTCCGCGACATGTTTCAAAGCGCACTTTTCACCGCGATCGTCGATATACCGTTCACGCTGATCTTCATAGCCGCGATCTTTCTGATCGGCGGACCGGTGGCCTATCCGCCGCTTGCGCTGCTTGTGATCTATTCAGTCATTGCCGTTTACGTGCTGCCAAAGGTTCAGCGGGAAGTCGCGGCCGTTGGCGAGCACAAATCGAAACTGAACAGCTTCATGATCGAAACGTTTCGAAATCAGCGCACGTTGAGAGATCTTTCTGTCGAAGACACCTGGCTAGAGCGCTTCTCAGGGCTTTCGGCAAATTTCAACAAGATGAACATCCATGCGCGCAATCTGACCCATCTCTTGCAGACGGTATCGCAGACACTGATGACGATCTGCGGTGTGCTCGTGCTCGGGATCGGTGCCTTGCAGGTGATGAATGGCGATATGAGCCTTGGCGCACTCATCGCCACGATGGCGCTCTCCTGGCGCGTTCTCAACCCGATGAACCAGGCCTTCTTGAGCATTACCCAGCTCGCACAAAGCAAGACAGTGCTTGAACAGATCGACAACCTGATGAAGGTGCCTCTCGAGCGCGAACCTGGCTACCTTCCGAAGATTACCCGTGACATTCAGGGCGATCTCAAGATCACCTCGCTGGTGCTGCGGTACCCGGGAGCCACCGAGGCGTCTCTGAAAGGTATCGAGCTCACGGTGAAACAGGGCGAACTGGTGGCGATCACTGGTCCGAGCGGGTCAGGAAAATCGACGCTTTTCCAGGCCATAAGCGGTCTCTATCAGCCACAGGTAGGTTCCATTCTGTTTGACGGACTCGACGTTCGCCAGCTTGATTCCGCCGAATGGCGCGCGCGGATCGGCTATGCACCGGACGATCTCGACTTCTTCTACGGAACGGTGAAGCAGAACCTGCTGCTGTCCGAGCCGGGGGCGAGTGACTCGCGGATATTCGAAACCGCGGAAAGTCTCGGACTGCTGTCCTATCTTGAGGAGAATTTCGAAGGTCTTGAAACGCGCCTGAACAGCGAAATCCTCAAGCAGGTTCCAGACAACATGAAGCAGCGTATTGTGCTTGCACGGGCACTCGTGAAGCGCGTGCCGCTTTATATGTTCGACAATCCCGGCATGCATCTCGATTTCGACGGTGACCGGAAATTCATGGACATTGTCGGGCAGTTGCGCGGAAAGGCGACTGTTCTGATCAACACCCAGCGCCCCAGTCACATGAAATTGGCCGACCGCGTGGTCGTCTTCAATTCCGGACAGATCGCGATGATGGGACCGCCGGACCAGGTCGTCCCGGTCCTGATGGGGCAGACAGCGAAGGCCGGTTAACCGGGATTGAGATCGGGCAGGCTCGATTGCCCTGACGCTCGCCGCCTCTTTCGGCTCTCGTGGCGCATGGTGCGAACCGCCTGAAGAAGATGTACCCAGCGGGCGTCCGCATCCTTTTCTGTGAGACTGTTTTCATTGGAGTACGAAAGCGCGCTGCATTCGTGCAGCGCCCGTTCGTATTGCGTCCAGGCGGCGGTCCGGAGCCCGCCGTTGACCGCCTGTTTCCATGCAGATCCGTGTTTGAGCGTTCCATTGAGGTCGCGGCGCCTGACGGCTGCGGCGAACTGAGTAAACAGATAGCCTTCCGAGACGTGGTAACGCGCCTTGAGATCAGCTGCCACACGCTTCACTTTCGGCGAAAGCGAGCGCCAGGCCATGTAGGCAAGAAGAGCAGCGAGTGCGAGCAGGACGACGCTTGCTGCAAGGCCGCGCCAATTGAACCCCGCTGACGGCTCAACCGGCGCGTCTGGTGCGCTCCCCGTGACTTCAAACGATATTTCCGGAACCGTGGCGGTTTCAACGGCTCCACTTTCCAGATTGTACCAGGAGAGCGTTCTCTCCGGCAGGGTATAGGTCCCCGCGGCTTCGGCAACCAGCGCCGTTTCTTCGGTCCTGGTGCCGGACAGCAGGCCCCGGTCTTCCGTCTCATCAAGAACCGGCTCTTTCGGATAGGACGCCAAGCCGTCGCCCAGGCTTGCTTCGGCGAGCGGCGGCACGAACATTGGCGCTACTCCGGACACCTTGGCAACCGTCTTTACGTTGAGGGCATCGCCTACTTTCAAATCGTCTGCCGTGCCCTCGACGGTCCGTTCGAGCGTCAGCGACTTTGCAGCCAGAAACGGGTCCAGATCCTCGGCACCTTCCGGGATTTTGCCCTTGATTTCAAAACCGTCGGTCTGGACATCGACGACGACCGGTTGCTGATCGTCCGGGTCCGCATAGGTGATCTTGATGGATCCGGCGGGGATCTGAAACGTTCCCGCAGTCATCGGATAAAGGCGATAGGAGCGTGTGACCCCCGACCAGGTCTCACCGCTAATGGTTTCACTGGTGGGGCCGGATGCCCGCGAAGGCAGGCGGACCACGACATTCGGGACCTCGTAGCTCGGGAAAACGGGCGGTGAGGGGAGCCATGTCGGAACCAGGATCGTGACCCTGTAAATCAGAGGCTGGCCGGGAACGGCGGTGTCGTTTTCGAGCGAGGTTCTGATCTCGGGGATCTGTATGTCCTGCGCCGAGGCGGGGACACCGGCCAGAAACAAAAGGACGAGCAGCGGCCGGAGGAATGTCATTCGGGGCCCCTTGCGTTTTCAATGGCAAAGCGGCTCTTCAGAAAATCACCGGTCTGTGTGTCGACAGTCCGCATCCATTGTTCCGCCGTTTCCGGCATGGTTTCACCGGTTTGCTCTTGGGTTTCCGTTCCGCGGCCGGCCTCGTTGTCATAAACGGTGTCATCGGCGCCGATGCCGGCTTCTTCGCTTGTGTCGGATTGTTCCCTGGTTCTTTCAATGTACTCGAGAATGTATTTGGCAAGCTCCAGGTTCTTCCGGGCAGCTTCGTTTGCCGGGTCGCGATCGACCGCCTTTTGAAATGCGTCGATGGCATCCCGGTAGGAGCGCGACTTCATCAGGGACATGCCTTCGCCGAGCGCGGCATTTGAACTGTCCTGCCAGGCATAAAGTTCAGCGGCTTCCTCGTATTTGCCGGACTTGTAAAGCGCATAGGCTTTCCATGACGGGTCTGTGAAAAGTTCTGCCGCCTTTCCGAAATCCTTTGCGTCGAATGCCATCTGGCCCTGTTGGTCCGGTGTGAAGAACCAGTCGCGCCAACCGTCGGCATATGCCTGCTCGGCAGGTTGGGACACAAGGGCAACAAACATGATCGCGGACCAGCGCATCGACCATCCGCGCCGGAACCAGAACAGCAGGATCAGGGCGGCAGGCCACGCAAGAAGGACGCCCTGGTCGCGCCACTTGGCCTTTTCGTCCTGCGACAGCGCTGCCTGATAGGCGGCATCGATGCTCCGGATGACCTGGTCGACGTCACGCGTGTCCGCGGTCACGGCAACCACGCTGCCCGAATCAAGGCCGGACAGACCGGCATCGTCGTATGGGTTCCGGTTGAAAACCCAAAAACTCAACGATCCGCCGCTAGCAGCATCTCTCCCGGCAATCGCGCTCTGCTCGCTGCTTGAGAGCGTATCCAGCATGAAAAGGATCGAGCCGGGTTCCTCCTGTCCTGCAAGCAGCTTATGGGCAAGCTGCAACGCATCACCGGCTGCACTTCCCTTTTTTGGCATGACATTTGGATCAAGGCCTTCGAGAAACGGTTTGAGGACTTCGGGGTCTTCGGTGAGGGGGACCACCTGGTGGGCGGAGCCGGCATAGGCGACCAGGCCGGTTTTTGCACCGGCGCGTTCTTTCAGGAGATCCAGTATCTTGTGTTTGGCGCGTTCCAGGCGTGTCGGCGGGATATCCGGTTCCATCATCGATTCTGAAACCTTGAGCGCGATCACCAGCGGGGCCTCGTCCGACACCAGTGGATTTGCCTGCCGCGACCATGTCGGTCCGGCTGTCGCAAGCACCAGCAGTGTCAGGATAAGGGCAACCGTATCGACGGGACGAAGCCTGTTGCGCCTGTCTGCCCCTATCGTCAAAGCACTGGCAAGATGCGGAGCGATGACGGAAGGCATTTCGCTGATGCGGCCCGTCCTGAAACGCGCCACCCACCACAGAACACCGACGCAAGGCAGTGTCAGGAGCCACCACGGTCTCAGGAAGTGAAACTGCGAGAGGTTTTGCATCAGCATTTCGAAGGTCATGCGGGCCTCCGTCGATGCGAGCCCAGCAGGATCGTTGCAAGTGCCAGTAGTCCGATCAACACTGCCAGCCCGAGAAAGTATTGGCCGAGCGCATCTCTTGGACGATAGCTGGCCGTATCCACTTCTCGCGGCGCAAGAGCATCAATTCTGGCATAGATTTCGCTCAGGGCATTTTCATCACTGGCAAAGAAATACTGCCCGCCAGCGGCACTGGCGATGTCTTTCAGGCTCTGTTCGTCCAGCCGTTGTTCCCCGGCACCCGCAGGATCGCCAACACCGATCGTGACGATGTCGATTCCTTCCTTGGCAGCGATACCGGCGGCATTGATCGGTGTCATCCGGCTGCCCGTGTCGGCACCGTCGCTGAGCAGGATGAGAAGCCGTTCTTCTATCTGGCTGGCCTGAAATGTCTTGATGGCAAGTCCGATGGCGTCGCCGATGACGGTCTGCGGACCTGCCATGCCGACCTCGGTCTGGTCGAGCAGAGCCCGAACGGATGCGAGGTCTTCGGTAAATGGCGCCTGAACATAGGCTTTCGATCCAAAGACGATCAGAGCGACCCGGTCGCCGTCGCGTTCGGTTATGAAATCGCCGACCACCCGTTTGACGGCATCCAGTCTCTGGGTCCTCTCGCCGTCGCTGGAGGGAAAATCAATCTGGTCCATCGAGCCCGAGATATCGATCGCCAGCATGACGTCGCGTGCGGCTTTTTCCTGCACGATCGGATCGCCGACACGCACCGGCTGCGCCAGTGCGCAGACAAGAAGGCACCAGACAAGAAGGGCTGCAAGCGACTGGAGAATTGAGCGGCTGATCACCACGGAGCCGGAGGTCGGCTGCTGACCAGCCGCAGACGCGATGCTGCGAAAATAGGGAAACCGGACAGAGGACACGCGCTCCTTGTGCGGCGGCAGTAGAAAATAGACCAGCAGCGGCAACGGCAGCATCAGAAAGGCGAGGGGGTGATCGAATTCAAGCATCCGGCAGTTCACTCCGGTGTTTTTCGATCCACTCTTTCACCAGCTGTCCGAGTGCCCTGTCGGCGGTTTCACCCTGGTAAGGCGCAATGGCGAGCACCTGTCCCGGACCGTTTGAAAACCCGCTGCCGCCATACGCCTTGTCAAGAAACGCCAGCCATCGGTCACCGTAAAGCGAGGCGACGGCCGACCGCGGATAGGCGGCCAGCGCCGTTCTACGCACAAGCAGGGCGAGTGAGGACGCATCGGGTGCTGACCGGGCGAGCTCTGCCAGCGCCGCACGCCGGTAGGCGTTGCGCCGCCAATGCCTTGCGAAACGCCAGACCAGCAGGGCGCAGAGGATCAGGAGGGCCAATCCCAGCCAAAGCCAGCCGATCGTCTGGGGCGTCATTGAGATCGGGGCCGGTTCAGGAACGGGTTCCAGCAGGTCGATCAATTCGGGCAGATTGAGGCCCTGCCACGCCTCATTCATTGGTTTCTACCCGGATTCTGGAGCGAAGACCCATCAGACGGCGCAACTGGTCAACGGTATCGTCGCCGGCGCTGAGCGGCAGAACAGGTGTCCCGTATTTCTGCTGCCACTTCAGGATTTCCGCAATACGGCCGGACGCAAAGTCCGACAGCTTTCGAAAGGTCTCCGTTGTGCCGGTATCCAGCTCGACCTGAAGTTCCCCATCTGAAACCACAAGTTTCATATTTTTGGGCACGTCCTCGGAGATTGGGTCCGTTACCGGGCACAGAAGGACGTCATTCTGCCTTGCAATAGCGCCGACAAGTTGCCCCGTGCGCGCGTCAAGGCCGTCAAAATCGCTGATGATGATCACGAGATGGTCGCGGCGCGCGATGCGGGCCACGGACGTGAGCGGCTGGTTCAGGAACAACGGCTGGTCGACGCGCGGCGCTTCGGCGTGAAGCATCCCGTTTGCGCGTTCCAGTGCGGTCAGGAAACGGTTGACAGCGGTTCGCCCGCGCTTGGGACGAAACTCGGACACGTAGCCGTCTCCGAATATGACCGCCCCGACGCGGTCGCCCTGGTCGAGAATGCGAAAGGAAACGAGAGCGGCGGCTTCTGCGGCGGTCACGGATTTCATGTTCAGCCGGGTGCCGAAGAACATCGACATCCGCTGATCGACGACCAAAAGAGCCGGGCGGTCCCGTTCTTCGCTGTAGACCCGGACATGGGCTTCACCTGTTCTAGCGGTGACTTTCCAGTCGATCGTTCGCGGATCGTCCCCCGGCAGATAGCCGCGCAGCTCTTCGAAATTAAGTCCTCGGCCCCGCAGCCGCGAAGCGTGCCGCCCGTTCAACACACTTGAGACAGGTTGTCTTGGCAGCAGAGAGAGTTTTCGCGCTCTGCCTTCCAGTGATCGCAGGTGTTGCAGACTGACCCTTACTCTCGGATCGACCGCTTCAGCGCCCTCGATGGTTTTTGCGGTAAGACCGGTTCTGGACCTTGCAGAGGCGTCGCGCATCCTTGGCTCCTCACGTCAAAGCGACCTGAGCCACGATTTCATCAATGACCTTGTCAGGGGAAATGCCGTCCCCGTCGGCCTCGAAACTCAGGCTCAGGCGGTGGCGCAGCACGTCATGCGCGATCGCTCTGATATCAAGCGGATCGACATAATCGCGTTCGGCCAGCCAGGCATGCGTCCGGCTGCATTTGTCGAGCGCCAGCGAGGCACGCGGGCTCGCGCCGATATCGATCCATCTTGCAAGATCGGACGAAAACATGTCCGGCGTACGCGTCGCCTGAACAAGGTCGGCCATGTAGCGTTCGCTCGCCTCAGACACGTGAATGGCGGCAATTTCCGTCCGCGCGGCAAAGATCGATTCTTGTGCGATTGACCCGGAATCCGTGTCGTTGCCTGGCTTGTTCGATCCCTTTTCACCGCCTTCGGACGCGAGCGCTGCCGTTTCTTCTCCGCGCACGAGGCGGATAATCTCGATTTCGTCTTCCACCGGCGGATAGGTGATCAGGACATGCATCAAGAACCTGTCCATCTGAGCTTCGGGAAGCGGATACGTTCCTTCCTGCTCGACGGGGTTCTGCGTCGCCATCACCATGAACAGCGGTTCCATCTTGTGCGTCTTGCCGCTCACTGTGACCTGCCGTTCCTCCATCGCTTCCAGAAGCGCTGCCTGCACCTTGGCAGGCGCTCGGTTGATTTCGTCTGCCAGGACGATGTTTGCAAAGATCGGTCCCTTTTCGAACCGGAACGTTCCCGTGCCCGCGGACTGGTGATACACCTCCGTCCCCGTGACGTCGGACGGCAGCAGGTCGGGGGTGAACTGGATGCGGCTGAAATCCGCCTCCATGTTTTTGGCCATCGCCTTGATCGCACGCGTTTTCGCCAGTCCCGGAAGTCCTTCCACCAGCAGGTTGCCGTTGGCAAGCAATCCGATGATCAGTCGGTCGACAACATCTTCCTGACCGATGATGGAGCGTTGCATGCGCTCCTTGAGCTTTTGCACCTTTTGCAGTGCTTCTGACATGTCTGCCCGTCCATGTAACGTTAAGAGGTGAAGTGGCGGATCAATGTCCGGCTGCGGTCACGGTCAATTGCCGCTTCCCGACCAGACGCGATTCCAGTCCTTTGCCATGTCGACGAGCAACCAGCCGCGCGCATCGGCTTCATCCAGCCCTCTGACAAGCTTGCCGACATGGCTATCCCGGTCATAGGCCCATTCCCGTTGGCCGTCGGTGTGGTGCACGATCAATCCCAGGCTTGGACCGTCTCCGGCCGTTGCCCACTCAAGCATCTCGAAGTCGCCATCGGAATTGCCGCCGATGAAAATCGGGCGTTTGCCGATCTTGCTGTCGATGCCGATCGGTTTGCCCGCCTTGTCATCGATGAAGGCAATCCCCGGATCCTTGAGGATGGTCGGTACGCCGTCCACGATTTCGTAACGCGTTTTTCCGGCACTGCCGATGACTTTCTCCGGAGGCACACCGTAAGCAGCCTCGACAAACGCCCGCATGAAATGAATACCGCCGCCGGAAACAAGATATGTCTCGAAACCCTCGTCCCGCAGATATCTGAGAAGTTCCAGCATCGGCTGGTAGGTCATGTCGGTATAGGCAAGATTTTTTGTCGGGTGTCGTGCTGTTTTAATCCAGTCTGCAACATCGGCCTGGAATTCCGGCACAGAGAGCCCGGAGTGCGAGACCATCACGATTTCAAGCAAGCCTTCTTCACCTGACTTGGCGACTTTGTCCATATCACCGGCGGCGGCGGCTTTGAGGACGTCACTGGACAGAATGGTCGGGTCGTCCGCGGCCATTTCCTTTAAGCGGTCGAGTGCATAGAGAAGCTGAAAATAAACCGGTTTTTCCGACCAGAGCGTTCCGTCATTGTCAAAAACGGCGATCCTGTCCGACGGCGTAACGTAGCTGTCGGACCCGGGATCGGTCACCTCGCTGACAAAGTCGATGATACGGGATTTCGTTTCGCCTTCCTGCCAGGAGGGAAGGGGATCGGCCAATGCGGAACCGACAAAAAACGCCAAAACGGCAATACTCAAGCAAAATCTCATACCGCTCTCCCGGAAGCTGAATTGCAAAAATCGGGCGTGATCACGAAACCGGACACGTGAACGCGCCGCGTTCCAAGATTGCCGGCGGCGGAACGGGAGCCGCCGCCGGCAATCGTTTCGTTCGCAGTTATTGCGCGCCGTGAGGCGTGCTCAGCTTGTCCATCACCTGATCGAGCGAGAAACTCGCCGCTTTCTGGCGTGGCGGAAACTCCTGGAACGTTGCCAGGAATTGACCGACATATTGCTGGGCGGGAACCAGCAGATAGGCCCGGTCGATCAGCCAGTCGTAGTAGGTATTGGACGTCTGGTAGGAGCGTTCATACGGGTCCCTGCGCAGATTGAAGATAAGCGGTACGCGCAACGCCGTGAAAGGTTCGATCCAGGCACGGAAGGTCTTGTATGCCTTCTGCTCCAGGAAGACCATTTTCCAGTCGTTGTAGCGAAGAGCCGTCAGGTCGCCGTCATCTGAGAAATAGAAGATTTCGCGGCGCGGACCCTGATCGGCTTCCCCAAGCAGCACCGGCAGGAAGTTGTAGCCATCAAGGTGGACCTTATATTCCCGGCCGATCGCCTGGACGCCGCCCTGTTTCAGCTCTTCCTTGATATCCGGAGCGCCGGCAGCTGCCAGGTAGGTCGGCAACCAGTCCATGTGGTGCATGATCTCGTTGGAGATTGAACCGGCTTCGATCTTGCCGGGCCAGCGCACCATCGAGGGCACACGCCATCCACCTTCCCAGTTGGTGTTTTTCTCGCCGAAGAAAGGTGTGGCGGCTGCATCGGGCCAGGTGTTGTAGTGCGGGCCGTTATCCGTCGAATAGTGGACGATCGTGTTGTCGGCGATGCCGAGTTCGTCCAGGAGATCAAGCAGCTGACCGACATGCATGTCGTGCTCGATCATACCGGCGGAGTATTCATCGACGTGGCGACCGGCGATCTGGTCCGCCTGTTCCCGCATTTCCGGCTTCACATGCGTTCGAAAATGCATGCGCGTGCCGTTCCACCATACGTAGAACGGTTGGCCTTGCTCATTCGCGCGTTTGATGAAGTCGATTGCCGCGGCAACTGTTTCTTCGTCGACGGTTTCCATACGCTTCTTGTTGAGGGGACCGGTATCTTCGATGGAGCCGTCCGCCGAGGATTTGATCACACCGCGCGGGCCGAAGGTTTCGCGGAAGGTCCGCCCGTCCGCCATCACCGCGTCGCCTGGATAGTCCTCGTTTTCAGGCTCTTCTTCCGCGTTCAGGTGATAGAGATTACCAAAGAATTCGTCGAATCCATGGTTGGTTGGAAGGTGCTCATCCTTGTCGCCCAGATGATTCTTACCGAACTGACCGGTGACATAGCCCTGCGCCTTGAGCAGACCGGCAATCGTCGGGTCCTCTTCTTGCATGCCGAGATCCGCGCCGGGAAGGCCGACCTTTGACAGCCCCGTGCGGAAAACACTTTGCCCCATGATGTAGGACGAGCGGCCCGCGGTGCAGGATTGTTCGCCGTAATAGTCGGTGAACATCATGCCTTCCCTGGCGACGCGATCGATGTTCGGCGTCTGGTATCCCATAAGGCCGAATGTATAAGCGGAAATATTGGACTGCCCGACATCATCTCCCCAGATGACGAGAATATTGGGCTTGTCTTCCGACTGCGCCTGCGCCGGCGCAAAATCCGCCAGTGCAAGCGCGCCGAAAGCGCAAACGGCCAGTCTGACCGTCTTCAAATTATGCCTGAATTTCATGACTCATTCCTTCCCCTGCGCATTCACTGTGTGCCAAAAAAGTGAAACACAACAATGCCTTGGTGATCGGCAAAACAATCAGAAGATGAAATTTCCGTATCGTCAATGATTGCCGGGGAATTAAGTGCACCACATGCCAACAATCAGTCACCGAACGCCAAACAAATTAATGTAGGAGAGGCTGGTTGCCGTTCACATCGAGAACCTGCGCTGCTGAACAATGTCTATTTTACGGAGGTTGCAGAATGGTTTTGCACGCGCCCGCTGACGGGCACGCAGATTGGATCAATGCTTTGAACAGGCGAGGAAAAGACCTTTGCATCGAAATCCCGCAAAGGGCGCTGAAAACGATTTCCCGGTTACGCCCGACAAGAAGGTGTGCCGTCGTAAGTTGCCGGTACGTATATGAGCTTCGTGTTCAAAAAACGGGAAAATTGATTTCAAACTTAATTTAATGACCACGTTGATAGATGACGTTTTTCATAAG
>JBCDEN010000272.1:0-5983 GCA_039179715.1 Pseudomonadota bacterium | reverse complement strand
CGTATGGGTCGGCGACGGATCGAACTTTCCGGGACAGACCCATTTCACCCGGCAGCTGGAACGCTATCTTGAGAGCGCAAAGACGATCTACGCGCAGCTTCCGGGGGACTGGCGGCTTTTTACCGAACACAAGATCTTTGAGCCCGCCTTCTATTCCACAGTCGTCCAGGACTGGGGCACCAACTACCTGATCGCCAGGGAACTCGGCGACAGGGCGTTCTGTCTGGTCGATCTCGGCCATCACGCGCCGAACATCAACATCGAGATGATCGTTGCCAGGCTTATCCAGTTCGGCAAGCTTGGCGGCTTCCATTTCAACGACAGCAAATACGGCGATGACGACCTGGATACGGGCAGCATCGATCCCTACCGCCTGTTCCTGGTCTTCAACGAACTGGTGGATGCCGAGGCCCGCAAGGCCCCGGGTTTCGATCCGGCCCATATGCTGGACCAGTCGCACAATGTCACCGATCCGATCGAAAGCCTGATGGTGTCTGCCATGGAGGTGCAGCGTGCCTACGCCCAGGCGCTGATCGTGGACCGGGGCGCGCTGGAGGCTGCCCAGGAAAGCAACGATGCATTGATGGCGTCTTCGATGCTAAAGCAGGCCTTCCGTACCGATGTGGAACCGATCCTGGCCATGGCGCGCGCCGAAAAGGGCGCTGCGATCGAGCCGGTCTCCGCTTATAGAAGGTCCCGGTATCGCGAAACGGTCGCAAAGACCCGTCCCGTGGTATCGGGTGCTGGCGGCGGTATCGTCTGAGCGTTCCTTACCGCGGGTAGCAGGCGCGTACCTCAGCAGCCGCACGCAAGCGATACGTCTCCTCCGCCAGGGCAGATCGGCTCCTGCCTCGGGAAACTGACCCTGTGGCTCTCGAACTCGGCGAAGAAGCCGCCATTGGCCCAGCACCACTTGCCCTCGCCCATCGTTGTGCTGGAGGCATCACACGAGCGTCCGAGATACAGCGTCTCCTTCTCCCGCGTGACCGATGAAGCCGCGCCCGCTTCGAAAAAGCGGGTCACGGGGTACTCGGATTTGAGGACATAACCGGACGTGTTGCAGGTGAGCGACCAGCTGTGATTGTCGCCGACGTAGCCGAACTCCTGCGCCACGGCAGCGGCAGAAAGGAAGCCGAAGATGGCGAGAGAAGTCGAAAGTGTTTTCAATCTGGAAATCATCTTGCGCGTCCCGATGACATGACAGCGGTGGAAAAGAACACAGTCAATCATATCAAACGCGTGCGCTCAGGGGCAGCCTGAAGCCGCGAGCGGCAAGCAGCAAACCAGTATGGCGACCAGCGGAGCATTCCATTTGGTCAGAGGACCGGTTGCCGCTGCACAATCTCTAAAGGCTCTCCACCTTGGGCAGACTTTCTTGCACGACCATTTCCGTTTCGATCCGGTTTTCGGTCTTTGCGTCGAACAGATGCACGGCCCGTGGCGGGATCGTCAGTTCGATGGAATCGCCGGCCGAGGTGCCATTGTCCCGCGCCATTGTTGCAACCAGACTCGCGGTTTCGCTCAGGTCGACGTGGATATTCACATCTGCTCCAGTCTTTTCGACCAGTTTGACGGTGCCGGTAATTGCGCCGCTCCCGGTCGCCACGAGATCTGATGGCCTCAACCCGCAGATCACTTTCTGGCCCGGCCCGGCTTTCAATCCGGCATCGAGCGGCAGATTGATATGTGGCCCGACGAAATGCGGACTGCCGTTCTGGGAAGTGATCTCGCCTTCTATGAAATTCATCGACGGCGACCCGATGAAGTCGGCGGTAAAGCGTGTTGCCGGCCGGTCGTAAAGGTCGTCCGGCGTGCCAACCTGTTCGATCTTGCCGCCCTTCATCAGGACGATCTTGTCGGCCATGGTCATCGCCTCGATCTGATCGTGGGTGACGTAGATCGTCGTGGCCTTGAGGCGCTCGTGCAGCTGGCGGATTTCAACGCGCATATGCGCCCGGAGTTTGGCATCGAGATTGGACAGGGGTTCGTCGAACAGGAACACCTTTGCGTCGCGGACCATCGCCCGGCCCATGGCCACGCGCTGTCTCTGGCCGCCGGACAGTTCCCTTGGATAGCGGTCAAGATATTCGGTCAGATTCAGGACAGCGGCCGCTTCGTTGACCTTGCGCTTGATCTCGTCCTTGCTGAGCCGTTTCACCTCCAGGCTGAAGGCGATGTTGTCGAACACCTTCATCGTCGGATAGAGCGCATAATTCTGGAACACCATGGCGATGTCGCGGTCACGCGGATGCACTTCGTTCATCAGCTTGCCGTCGATAGTCAGTTCGCCGCCGGTGATGTTTTCAAGGCCCGCCGTCATCCGGAGCAGCGTGGTCTTGCCGCAGCCGGATGCTCCGAGCAGCACCGCGAACTCGCCGTCATGAATGGACAGCGACAAGTCGCGCATGACCTCGAACGATCCGTACGACTTGCAGATATTGTGATAGGCGACTTCTGCCATAAAAACTGATTTCCTCAGTAGGTTTGCCGCGTCGGCGTCAGGCAGATTTCCTGAACCAGGGCTTTTTGCGGCAGCTGATAGGCATTGAGGATCAGGTCGCCGACGATGTCCGCGCCGATGCCTCCGCCCATCTTGACCTTGTTGCTCTTGTAGTTTGCAAGCGTTTGTTCATCCAGCACACCGGACAGCACTTCCGTCTCGATCACGCCCGGTGATAGGACGATCACGCGCACATCATACGCCGACAGGTATTCGCGCAGGCTCTCGGAGACTGCGTGCACGAAGTATTTCGTTCCGCAATAGACCGTGTGATCCGGATAGACCTTGCGGCCTGCAATCGAACTCATCATGACAAGCGTTCCGCGCTTGCGCTCCATCATGCCGTTCATCACCGCGTGAACAGTGTTCATAACGCCCTTGGTGTTGATGTCGATCATCTCGTCCCATTCTTCGGGAGGCTGACGGCCGATATCGGCAAGGCGTGCGATACCCGCATTGGCGAACATCATGTCGACCGGGCCGAAGCTTTCCTCAGCGTCCCGGACCGCGGCCGCGATTGCGTCGCGATCCCTGACATCAACCTGCCGCAGAACAGCGTTCGGGAGGCCGAGCGCTTCCATGCGGTCCATCCTGCGGGCCATCAGGAGCACCGGATGTCCGGCAGCGGAAAAGGCACGTGCGGTTGCTTCCCCGATCCCTGAACTGGCTCCTGTAATTGCGACAAGAGGTTTGGTCTCCACTTGGGTCCTCCCTGACCTGAGTGCCGGGAAGGGTGTCGCCACCCTCCCCGGTTCTGGTTTGCGAAGATGGCTCAGCCCGATACGATCTTGTCGACGGAAACCGCAATGTCGTCCATTGCTTCCTTCGGCGAGCCGTAGTCACCGGCAAAATACTTGCCGAGCCGGACCGGGATCGTATCGTTGGAGAGTTCCGCCCATTGCGGCAGATCCGGCTCCGATCCCATATCCATTGCGATCGTGTCGCGAACAACGTTGAGGTGCCGGGTCGTGCCCGGTCCAACGCGGTTGTTGGCGATGATGCGCGGATCGTCGTAGACGCTTTCGCGTGTCGGCCCGGTGCCGCCACCCAGGGCCGTGATCAGGACCTGCGTGTCGTAGCTCGTTGCCCACTGCATGAAGATCCAGGCAGCATCCGGGTTCTTGGAGTTTTTCGAGACCGCGAGCGACGATCCGCCCTGGTGCCCGACACCCGGGATCTCGCCGAAGCCGGTCTGGTCGACCGTGCGCAGCGCCCGCATCGGAGGCGGACAGCGGACGGCTTCCATGAGACCGGACACCTTCGTCGCCGACGGGTCGTCGAAATAGGGGAAGAATTCGCCCCAGCTCATCATCGACGCGGCAACGCCCTGGGCAACGGACTGACCCTGGCCATCCCAGGTCCAGCCGGTCACGCCCGGGGGCATGGTCTTCCAGAGATTCGTCCAGTAGTCCATGGCTTCCAGACCATACTCGTCGTTGCCCGAGAATTTTCCGTCCGCGTTGAAGATGGAACCGCCATGGCCCCAGAGCCAGGCCGTCCAGTCGCATTCAAGACTGTAATGCCCGGATTTCATCTGGCCGGTGGAACCGTAAAGATCCGGCCCCTTGGCATCGGTGATTGCCTTGGCCTGCTGGTAGTACTCTTCCAGGGACGACGGAGCTTCGAAGCCCATTTCGTCCCAGATGTCCTTGCGGTACATCATGATGAAGATCGGAATGTCGTACGGCACGCCAACCCAGCGGTCCTCATATTTCGCAATACCGTCGACGAGCGCCGGCAGGAAGTCGTCGATGTTGTAGTTCGGCATCGCGAGGTCGGGCTTGTTCTCGATCTGCTCGCGCGGATCGAAGACATCCTGGCTCACCGATGCCGCCCAGCTCTGGTCGATATAGTAAAGATCGTAGGTTCCGAGCTGCGAAGCGATATCCAGGGTCATTTTCTGGAGCACCTGCTCGAGCGGCAGCACTTCGATTTCGACGGTCATGCCCGACGCTTCCTCGAAATACTTCTTCAACTGGCTGTTGATCGCATTCGACGGCGGTGTGGATTCGGTCGCGAGCTTGAGTGTCGTCCCCTTGAACGGCCCGGACACATCCTTCACCCATTTCAGAACCTCGTCGGATGGCCGAAGGTCGTCGGCGGCATTGGCCAATGGCATCGAACCCAGACCGAAGGGCCGGCGCATGCCCGCACCGAATGCGGCAGCGCTCAATCCGAGCAAGCCGGCATTTCTCATGAAATCCCGCCGCCCCATGCGCCGATGGACGAAGGCGTCCACCAGGTTGGCGCGGTATTGTTTCCTGTCTGTATCTCTCATGACTAACTCCTCCCGTGATACGTGAAAGATGGTCTCCTAAAGACTGTGTTGCTCCTATTGCTTGAGGGAACCGAGTGTCAGCCCGCGGACCAGCTGTTTCTGGACCAGCAGGATGAAGAGGAACGCCGGAGCCATTGCAGCCACTCCCAGGGCTGCCATGTTGCCCCAGGCGGTGCCTGTGGATGTGACAAAACTCGACGACACGACCGGCACGGTTTTCAGCCCGGTCTGCGTCAGGGTCAGAACGAAAATGAACTCCGTCCAGGAAAAGATGAAACAAAGAACGGCGGTCGCCGCGATGCCGCCCTTGGCCATCGGCAGGATGATGCGGCGGAAGATCTTCCAGCGGCTTGCGCCGTCGACAATGGCGCTCTCGTCGATCTCTCTGGGGATGTCGTCGAAGAAGCTCTTCAGCAGAAGCACGGCGAGCGGCAGGTTCATCAAGGCATGGATCAGGATGATCCCGGTATAGGAATCCATCAGGCCGATGTCCTTGTAGATGAAGAACATCGGGATCGCGACCGCGACCGGCGGCATCATCCGGGTCGACAGGACCCAGGCAACGAAGTGATGCCGGCCCCGGAAATCCATCCGGCTGAGCGCATAGGCGGCAAAGGTGGATATCGCGATCGCGAGCGCCGTGGAAAAGACGCCGACGACGATGGAATCCCAAAGGCGCGGCGCCATGTAGAAATTTCCACCGCCGGGCAGAACCTCCTGCTGGCGCAGGAAGCCGAAGGAAATACCGAACACTTCCTCGAAATTTCTGAGCGTGGGCGTAAACGACCACACGGTCGGCGGAACGGAAAAGATCTCCTTGGCTTGCTTGAAGGCCGTGGTCCCCCAGTAGTAGAGCGGGAACACGAACAGCGCGGTTATCAGCCACGCAGCCGCCATGCGCGAGTAGCGCCGATATTTGCTCTCGACAATCACCAGCGCACCTTCGCAATCCAGATAAACAGGTTGGCAATCACGAGGATCAGTACGAGGCTGACAAGACTCAGCGTCGCACCGTACCCCCATTTGATGAAGCTGAACGTCTGCTGCCACGCATAAAGGGACAGCGTGTAGGTCGACGTCCCAGGACCGCCTGACGTCATCACGAACATGTAGTCGAACGCCCGGAACAGATCGATGCCGCGGATCAGAACGGCAACCGCGATGACCTTGGACATCATCGGCAGCGTGATCCGGCGGAATGTCTG
>JBCDEN010000684.1:0-2626 GCA_039179715.1 Pseudomonadota bacterium | reverse complement strand
GCATCGCCTCCACGGCCATCGGCACGTCGCCGTGTCCGGTGATGAGCACGACCGGCAGGTCCCCGTCCAGATCACCGATCCGGCGCAGAAGAGACAGGCCGTCCTCGCCTTCCAGCTTGACGTCCGAGACAACGCAGCCGTCGAAGTCCGGGGACAGCCTGGACAGGGCGTCGTCGGCAGTCGCGACTTCCATGGTAGCGAAGCCGGCAAGGCGGATCCATTGCCGCAAGGCGGCCCGCATGGAGGGGTCGTCATCGACGATCAGAACCCTGCGGCTGTCCTGCTGTTCCGTCATTCTGCGGCTTCGTTGTCCAGATCGGGTGACAGATCCGTTCGAACCATGTCGCTGTCCACCGCGGGCAGTTTCAACTCGAACACCGCTCCCTTAGGCGTATTTGCACTGACGAACAAGCTGCCGCCAAGATCATCGGCAAGGCGCATGGATATCGCAAGCCCCAGACCCATGCCACCGGAACTGGTCTTGGTGGAGAAAAACGGATCGAAAATCCGCTCAAGAAGATCTTCGGGAATGCCCGGCCCGTTGTCGGATATCCTGAGAGCGATCTCGTCGCCTGCAAGCGCGGCTTCCAGTCTGACAAAACCGTCGTCCTCACCTGCTGCCGCGTCGGCACCGTTGCGCAACAGATTGACCAGGATCTGTTCGACCCGGAGCGGTGCCGTTTCAACATCAAGCTCAGTGTCGGGCAGGTCCAGCTTCAAAACGACCCCTGTCTCCTCGAACCTGGGACGGGTAATCTTTTCTGCAGCCTTGACGCTTTCCCGGAGATCGATCTTCTCGATGCGGCTCTCGCCCGGACGGGCGAACCGCTTCAGTTCCTGGGTCAGGCTGGCCATGCGGAGCTGAATGGAATCGATTTCTTCAAGGTTCTCGACGGCGGTCGTGGTGTCGCCCTTGTCCAGAAACTTGCGGGTGCCGGCAACGAACATCCTGAGCGCGGCAAGCGGCTGGCTCAGCTCGTGGACGACCGCAGCCGACATTTCGCCGACAGCCGCAAGACGGTTGGAGCGGGCGAGACCGCGCTGCGCTTCCAGAAGCTCACGCTCGATGCGCCGGCGCTCCTGTATCTCGCCCACAAGGCGCGAATTGAGTTGCTTCAGATCCGCGGATTCCTGGCGCAACTGGACCGACGTCTTGCGCAGCCGCCGGCCGCGCAGAACAAGGAGGATGATCGCGTAGACCAGGCACAAGGCGATTGCGACCGTCCATATCGGCAAGACGCTTTTTCGGGTTTCTTCCAGCGGCACGAGAAAATGCAGCGTCCACCCGAGCAGGCCCACATCCGCCGCATTGTGCCGGAACAGGTTGCCGTCGATGGTCAGAAGCTTGCTTGTACTGACAGGCTGATCACTGACGGGATCTAGCTCCTGGGTGGCGTACTGGCGGGTCGTGTCAATCGTCTCGCGGACCTCGGACGGAAGCTCGGCAAGGGTCCGGTAGCGCCACTCCGGGCGGCTGGAGAGAAAAATCACACCGTTTTCGTCGGAGGCGAATACCGTCTCGCCGCCCTCTGCCCAGGCTGCTTCCAGCGGACGCATGTCAACCTTGACGACGGCAACCCCCGTAGGCGTTCCAGATACCGGTGTCGGCCGTGACAGAAACAGGCCGGGTTCGCCCAGGGTCGCGCCGATCGCGAAGAACTGGCCTTCCGCTCCCTCGATCGCGGACTTGAAGTAGGGCCGGAAAGCATAGTTGCGGCCGACAAGGGAAAGCTCGTCGCGCCAGTTGCTCGCCGCGAGAGTCGTTCCGTCGCGGTTCATAACGTAAAGAAGGTCGGCTCCCGAATTGTCCGCCATTTCCTGAAGGAACCGGTTCGCCGTTTCATCCGGTCTGCCTGTGGCCAGCGCGGAGGTCGCTCTCGGATCCCGGGCGATCATGTAAGGCAGATAGCGGTACTTCTGATATTCGCCGAGGATGGTCTGGCGATAGAGCGTCAGCCGTTCGGCAGCCTTGCGGTCAGCGCCGTCCTCGTCCAGATCCAAAAAGAGCTGGACGAGCACAAAGGCTGCTGCCAGAAACACAAGGGGCGGCAATGCCAGAAAGAGCCAGCGTTTCGTCATCGTCACGTTATCGCGTATTTTTCATTGTCTTGCCAGCGATCCTGCATCCACCTCACCCACGCGAAAGAAAATGATTGATACGCGTCAAGGACGCGGTTCAAGTGTTTGCACTAAATTTCGTTCAGTGACCTGGCGCTGAACGAGCGGCCGAAGGAGGGACACATGCCCATCAAAGACATACTCACCATTCTCGACCTTGCAGGCGATCAGCCGGCAGCGAAATATGCACTGGAATTCGGCCGGACGCATGATGCCCATGTGACCGGGCTCGCGCTCGCATTCGAGCCTGTGGTACCGGCGTTTGCGGCAGCGCCGATGCCGGTGGACTACATGCAGGCAGCCCATGAACAGGCGATTGCGGCCGCCAATGAAGCCAAGAAAGAGTTCGACGAACTTGCCCGCCTTGCCGCCGTCAACAATGAGAGCCGCATCGCGGAAATCCTGACAGGCGGACCACTGGATAACGTGCTGGTCCACTGCAGACCAACCGATCTGGTGGCAATCGGACAGACCAATCCCGACCGGCCGGAACCGATGCGGGAACTTC
>JBCDEN010000438.1:0-4270 GCA_039179715.1 Pseudomonadota bacterium | reverse complement strand
TCCCGCAACCGATCGCCGAGTTGCAGCAAAAAGCTGACATCGCGCGCCGGTCCGGCGTTATTGTTCTGGCGATCGGGGTGGCTTCCGCCCTCGCGCTCGCGCTTTTGGTTTCCCTTCGTGTCGTGCGGCCGATCGAGCAGATATCGCGCGCATCATCCAAGATCGCGGGAGGGGAATTCGGTCTGCCGGATCTGCAGGGATCCAGCCGCCTTTTACCGGTCGAGTTCAATGAACTCAGCCGGCGATTCCGGGAAATGGTGCTGCGGCTGCGCGAAAACCTGTCGACCATTAACGCGTTGGCCTATCAGGATCTTGTCACCGGTCTCGGCAACAGGACCTATCTTCATCAGCAGTTGGACAATGCAATCGCCGCCGGTCACGAGGGGGCGCTCATGCTGATTGATCTCGACGGCTTCAAGTCCGTGAATGACATGTATGGCCACGACATAGGGGACAGGGTCCTTGAGATTGTCGGCATGCGCCTTTGCAAGGTTCTGGATGTCGCAAGGCTGGCTGACACCGCATCAGATGAAACCCGCCAGATTCCACCGGACGCGTTCCGCAATTCCCTAGTGACGCGCCTGGGCGGGGATGAATTCGCGATCTGGATCCCGTCCGAACAGCTTCACCGCATCAGGGACTATGCTGGTTTGATCGTTAAGCAGATCAAGGAGCCGATTGTTCTGGATGACGCGCAAATCAGCATCGGCGTGAGCGTCGGCTTTGCCTGCTACCCCGAACATGCAAGGGGCCGGTCCGACCTGATGAAGGACGCCGACCTTGCCATGTATGATGCCAAGAAGGCGGGCAAGGATCGCTTCGTGGCCTATTCGCCCGCACTCAGAACGGCAATCCAGAAAGAACGGAAACTGACCGCAGAAATCCTGGGCGGTCTGGAGCAGGGCCAGTTCCTGCCCTTCTTTCAGCCCCAGTTCAAGTTGCCGGAAAAAACGGTCGCCGGTGTCGAAGCGCTTGTCCGGTGGGAGCACCCCGAACGCGGGCTGCTGTCGCCGCAGGACTTTCTGGACACCGCAAGGGACCTCAACCTCCTCGCCGATATCGATGCCATGATGCTGGAACAGTCCGTGGGTCTCTTGAAAGATCTTGGTGACACCGGCGTCGACGTGCCTGCGCTTGCCGTAAACCTGTCGGAAGAAAGACTGACGTCACCGGCTTTCCGGGATGCGCTTCAGCTTGTCCGTGACCTGCCGTTCGAACTGCGCTTCGAGCTCGTGGAGACCATGGCTCTCGACAATCTCGATGCTGAGGTCGCCACTGTCCTCGATCAGATCAGAGCCGCCGGTTGCCGCCTGGATCTCGATGATTTCGGCATGGCAAACGCCTCCGTCATGGGCCTGATGAACATCGAACCTTCCCATATCAAGATCGATCGCAACCTGGTTTCAGGTATCGAAGCGGGCAACACGTTCGAACGTCTGGTGCGCTCGATCATAGACATGGGGCATTCCCTGAATATTTCCGTCATCGCAGAAGGGGCGGATTCGCTGGAACAGGTCGGGCGCCTGGCGCTGATGAAATGCGACTACGCGCAGGGATATGCGCTTGCCAAGCCGATGCCTATCGACGACCTCGCCGAATTTCTGAAAACGCATATACAAAACCAGAGAACCGCCTGAAGGCCAGGCGATTCCCCCAATGCAGATGCGGTTTTTTCCGCGGTCTCAGGAGCCGGAGCGTGTCAACGCCCTTCGCGGTACCACGTCAGGGACAGCATGCCGAGCAGCAGCGCCAGACCAAGAAGCCCGATCATCAGCGGATACCGGTCGACGCCATTGAGAACACTGGCCTCCGTCGCCTTGAGGCCGATCCAGCCATTGCCGGTGTAACTCGCTGACGGTTGCATGGAGACAACGCGGGGAATATCCATCTCGCCGCCGACGTCGCGGAGCCTTTGAGTGCTGCCGCCTGTCGCCTCGCTGATCGGTGACAACACATCGGTCGTGGACAGGACGTCCGTATATTCCTTCGGATTTTGCGGGCCGACATGGATCAGCGCACTCAAGGTGCCGTCCGTCACCGAGAACAGCCCGGTCTGGTCGGCGGCCATGTCCCCGCGCCAGAGGCCGGGCTCGCGCTCGCTCATGTCCACCAGGGTCGTGTCGCCCGCCGGTGCGGTGACGGTGACTTCACCCACGGTGTCTCCGAGGGTCTGCCGTTCCACGACAAGGTCCGATCCGCGGATCGATACATTCAGTGCTTCTTCCTCAAGATCCGGTTCCTGCATCAGCCAGTGCGCCAGGCGGCGCAGCAGGGGCACATGGGGACCTCCGCCTTCAAAGCCTCGTGCCCATAGCCAGACGTGATCGGAAAGAAGCATTGCCACCCGGCCTTCGCCCTCGCGGTTGAGCACGAGGAGCGGCGTATCGCTCGGGCCCGACATCAGCTGCTGGCCGGCGTCAAGCTGGGTGTCGACCGCGCGGAACCAGCGGCTCCAGGCCGGCGGATCCTGCTCGGAACCGGGCAGGCCCCGGGTCACGGGATGGCGCTCGCCCAGGCTTGCGAGCGTCGCGTGGAACGGTTCTTCCAGGATGCCGCCGGTTGGGCTTGCAGGAAGGATCGGGGCGAGCGGGGTCCGGTAAAGACTGCCTGCCTCGGCATAGTCCGGTCCGCCCGCGAGCAACACCGCGCCGCCTTCCTGCACGTAGCGCGCGATGTTATCGAAATAGAGCATCGGCAACACGCCGCGCCTGACATAGCGGTCGAAAATGATCAGGTCGAATTCGTCGATCTTGACCGAGAACAGTTCGCGTGTGGGGAAGGCGATGAGCGAAAGCTGGTTGATGGGCGTGCCGTCCTGCTTTTCCGGCGGGCGCAGGATGGTGAAATGGACAAGGTCGACGGAGGCATCGGATTTCAGCAGGTTGCGCCAGGTGCGCTCGCCGGAGTGGGGCGAGCCCGAGACAAGGAGAACCCGAAGGTTTTCGCGGATGCCGTCGATGGTGACCACGGCGCGATTGTTCAGCGTCGTCAATTCGTTGTCGAGCGGCGCGGCCTCGAATTCGAAGATGTTGTCGCCGCCATGCGCGATTTCGACCGGAATGTCGACCTTCTCTCCGGTGCGGGCCGTGCGTTCGCTGACCACGCTTCCATCGCGCTTGACCGACAGCTGAACCAGATCTCCGGGCCCCGTCCCCTGGCCCTGGTCCACCACCGTGAGGCTGACGGTTTGTTCGGAGCCGACCAGACCGAATCTCGGTGCCTTGTCGAGGACGATGCGGCGGTCACGCTCGTCCGGAGCCCCGGTGATCACGCCGTGGACGGGGGCATCGAAACCCAGTGCTCCGGCGCTTTCCGGAACATCATGGATCTGTCCGTCGGACACAATGATCGCGCCGCCGACACGTTCCGGCGGAACATCCGCCAAACCGTTGCTGAGGGTCTGAAAGAGTTCCGTGCCGTTGCCCGAGCCCGAATTGCGGGACTCCAGCACGCGCAGGTCGAAGCCCCTGAGCGCGGCGACGCGGCGCTGGATCTCCGCAGCTGCCTCGTCCGTGGTCGCTTCGCGGTCGGCCAGACGCTGGCTCTGGCTCTTGTCGACAACAAGGGCCACGACGCTGGAAAGCGGTTCGCGATCCTCGCGCTCGACGGCCGGATTGGCGAGAGCAAACAGCAACAGCGCCATCGTGAGCGACCGCAGCGCCCAGCCGCGCAAACTCAGATAGCCTGACAGGGCCGCAATAAACAGGGCAATCGCGCCTCCGGCGACAAGGGCCCAGAGGGGCAGCAGCGGGTCGAAGGAAAGGGACCAGACCATCAGCTCTCCTATTGTCCCAGCCGTTCAAGCAGGGCGGGTATGTGAACCTGATCGGCCTTGTAGTTGCCGGTCAGGCTGTACATGACGATGTTGACGCCGGATCTGAAGGCGTAGTCGCGCTGCACCGGGCTGTTCGGGACCGTCGGATACATGAATTCGCCATCTTCCGTGATTGCCCAGGCCGATGCGAAATCGTTACCCGTGATCATGATGGGCGACACGCCATCGCCCGCGCGCACCGGACGGTCGCCGCGTGCCGCTATCTCCTCAAGACTTTCCACCCAGAGCGGGCTCCCGGCATAGCGTCCGGGAAATGCATCGAGCAGGTAAAAGGCCTTGGTCAGGACGTGATCGGGCGGGACCGGCTGCAGGGGCGGAACGTCCAGATCTTCAAGAATCTCGCGCAGTTTCAGGGTTGCCGGTGTCGATGAAAAGCCCGTTGCGGACGCGTTGATATGATCGCGCGTGTCGAACAGGATGGTGCCACCGTTTCGC
>JBCDEN010000642.1:0-2861 GCA_039179715.1 Pseudomonadota bacterium | reverse complement strand
TTGTCAGAACCTGCCATTGAGCGGAGGCCGTCAAAGGTCCTTGATCGCGTCCAGAAGTGCCGGGATGACGTCCAGGAACGGCATAGGTTCGTCCGGTGCCAGGGCGCGCCAAGGGATTGGTCCCGGATTTGTCGTCCCGGTTTGCCGCGAACGCGGCGAGACCGGGAACCGGTCCCCTTGTGGCCGGCGACAAAAAGGAAGGAGGCTGTTGTGGTTGCCGGGTTCCTGCCTAGCGGGGACCAAGAAGGCAAGGTTTCATTTGCCACCGCATCTCGGGCAAAGACCCGCGTCTAGATCTTCCGGGCGACGACAAACCGGCTGCGCGGTTCCGGGTAGGTTCCCGTTTCAATGATGTCGAAGCCCGCCTTACCGATCAGTGCTTCGACATCGGCGAAGGAATAGGCACGCGCGAACGGGGCCTTGCCGAACAGTTGCATCACCTTGATCATCGGCACGAACAGCCAGGCCTTGTCGCCGAGACAGACCGTTTTCGATATGAACAGGCCACCCGGCTTCAAAAGACCATGAACGCGCGCGAGCAGGTCTTCGGGGTTTTCGACCAGATGCAGGAAGTTGAAGCCGAGGATGGCATCGTAGCCCGTGCCATTGTCGACCGCCTCGCTGAACGCGTCGGCAACCGCGAAGCGAAGACCGTCGGGAGCCGTCGTTTCCTGTCTTGCCGCAGCCAGCTTTTCATCGGCGATGCGGATCATGCCCGGAGCGAAATCCGTCGCAAGATAAGACGACACGTTGCCCGCCAGAAGCAGCGCGGTCGAGCCGGTTCCGCAGCCGAGTTCCAACACGTCATTCGCCGGGCCCAGATGCTCTACGGTGCGCGCAAGCGTCTTTTCATAGGCGCTCTGATCCTTGATCGGCGAGGCTGCATATTTATCCGCGATCTTGTCCCAGAATCGTGTCGAGGGTGTCATGTCTTGCGTCCAGGTGATGGTCATTGTTTCTCATTCCTTATCATGTCGGGCGTCAGGCCGCGTTTTTGGCGTCGTCCCGCGCTTCAGTTTCTTTGGCTATTGGCTTGCGGCCGACGAAGGCCGTGCTCCAGAATCGGGTCCAGCGTCCTTTGCCGACCTGCAATTCCGTCAGGTCCTCAAGGCTGCGCCGCAGCAGCTGCCGGTGCACCATCGCCGCGTCGAACCGGTGCGTACGCCACTTCAAGTGCACGAAAGTCCCGAAGACGGAGTTTCTTGTTGTCACCAGAAGAAGCTTGCCGCCGGGTTTCAGCACCCGGCACATGTCCGCAAGCGCCATTTCAGGTTCTGCCAGATGCTCAAGAGCATGCGCGCACATCACGAAATCGAAGCTTTCGTGCGCGTAAGGCAGGGCAGAGATATCGGCGAGATCCGCCCTGCAGCCGACCCCCGCGCGCAGCAGATTGGCGGATGCCTCTTCCAGCATTACAGGCGATATGTCGACCGCCGACAGGTCTAACGCCCCTGACATTTCACCTGACAGGGCCAGCGACAAGGCACCGGTGCCGACGCCGCAATCGAGCACCTGCAAAGGCGCGTCATCTTCGGCCCTCAAACCGGTGACAGCGCGACGCAGAACCTCGCGATACGCCCCCGGAAATCCGAGCCGGCCGATCTTGCGGTCCCAGTGCGGCGCACACGCATCATATGCAGCGCGCAACTGGTCGGTGCCGAATCCGTCCCGGCTGACGGCAATCTGCCAGGACCCGAACCGGCGCTCAAAAACGGGGATCTGCGGTGTGTGATGGTCAAGCGTCATGGTTATTCCCCACGGCCACCGCGCAGCCCGATCCGGCTGAGGATGTCACGGCCGATCGCCCGACCTCCGCCTGGCGAAGCCACGAACTCGAGGCAGGCAACACAGATTTTCAAAAACACCACGGCGAACGAATGCGGACACATGGGGAGCTCCTTTCGAGCGCTTGTTACCTCCAACACAAGTGAATAGAAATTGCCGAAATCTCGTTAGGTGATATACAAATTTGCATGAACTGGCAGAGCATCACATTCGACTGGAATCAGGCGCGCGCGTTTCTCGTAACCGCAGAGGAAGGCTCGCTTTCGGCGGCCGCCCGGGCACTCGGCCTGACCCAGCCCACGCTGAGCCGGCAAGTGGCTGCGCTCGAAGAGGCACTCGGGGTGACGCTGTTCGAGCGGGTCAACAAAAGCCTGATGCTGACGGAGGCCGGTGTCGAACTCGCCGAACACGTACGCACCATGGGCGAAGCTGCAAGCCGCGTGTCACTGGCCGCCTCCGGCCAGTCGCAGCAGATCGAGGGTCTGGTCACCATTTCCACCACCGACGTGATGGCCGCCTATGTCCTGCCGGACATTTTGAAGGATCTTCGCAGGAAAGCGCCGGGCATTGAGGTCAGGGTCATATCCACGAACAGCCTCAGCGACTTGCGCCGCCGCGAGGCCGACATCGCCATCCGCCACGTCGCGCCGGATCACCCCGAGCTCTACGCCCGAAAACTGCGCGATGCGAACGGCCGGATATTTGCCGCCCGCTCCTATCTGGAGCGGTTCGGACGGAAACTGACGAAAGACGACGCGCCGGGTCTCGAATTCCTGGGTTATGACGACAACGAACAGCTGATCGGCTATTTGCGTGCGCTCGGGCTGGAGGTCACCCAGGCCAACATCAAGATCAGTTCGCCGAACCTGCTGGTTGCCTGGGAATATGTCCGGCTCGGCTTCGGTCTCGGCGTCGGCGCGGACGAGATTGCGGCCCGCTGTCCGGAAATCGTGCCCGCCTTTGAGGATGTCGCAGCCGTCAGCTTCCCGATCTGGCTGGTGACCCATCGCGAATTGCACACCAGCCTGCGCATACGCACGGTGTTCGACCATCTTGCGGAGGGGATGCGCGCCGCT
>JBCDEN010000606.1:0-3118 GCA_039179715.1 Pseudomonadota bacterium | reverse complement strand
CTGGAAACGACTGTTTCCTGCTGATCTCCTGCGCCTTGTAGACCCCAAAATCGCCTGAGGTAAAGGCCCAGCTTCACGCGAGCCCCATTTTGCGCCTATATCTTGGGTGTAAGACGAAAATCGTCCAGTATTCGCGCGCGTGCATTTGGAGAAGACACCTTGAGCCTCAGCGACCTCGACAAGAGATCCCGCGAGATTTTCCGTTCGATCGTGGAAACCTATCTGGAAACAGGGGAGCCCGTCGGCTCCCGCAACGTGTCGCGAAACCTGTCCATGTCGCTGTCGCCCGCATCGGTGCGCAACGTCATGTCGGACCTGGAGCATCTCGGCCTCCTGCATTCGCCGCATACGAGCGCGGGACGTCTGCCGACCGAAGTCGGGCTGCGCTTCTTTGTCGATGCCCTGCTGGAAGTCGGGGACCTGACGGAAGACGAACGGCAGCAGATCGATGTGCAGGTGCGCGCGTCAAACGAGGCAAACTCGACCGAGCAGGTTCTGACGGAAGCCAGCCAGATGCTGTCCGGCCTTTCCATGGGTGCCGGTGTGGTCATGACCCACAAGAACGACATGCGCCTGAAGCACATAGAGTTCGTCCGGATCGAGCCGCTGAAGGCGCTGGCAATCCTGGTGAGCGAGGACGGGTCGGTTGAAAACCGGGTCATTGAACTCCCGACCAATCTGCCCGCATCCGCTCTGGTGGAAGCGACGAACTATCTGAATGCGCAGATCCAGGGGCGCACGCTCTCGGACATCAAGTGCGAACTGGAAAAGGTGCGCGATGCCGATCAGGCCGAGCTCGACCAGCTTAGCCAGAAGGTCATCAATGCCGGGCTCGCCGTCTGGGGCGGCGAAACCGCGAGCGATCCCGCCACGCTTATCGTGCGCGGGCGCTCAAATCTGCTCACCGACCTGGACGCGGTCGAAGACCTGGAACGTATCCGTCTTCTCTTCGACGATCTGGAGAACAAGAAAGACCTGATACAGCTTCTGGGCCTTGCCGAATCGGGCGACGGCGTGCGCATTTTCATCGGATCGGAAAACAACCTGTTCTCGCTTTCCGGATCGTCGCTGGTGGTGTCGCCCTACAGGGACAGCAATCAACGCATCGTCGGAGTTCTCGGGGTCATCGGCCCGACACGGCTCAACTACGCCCGCGTCATCCCGATGGTCGACTACACCGCGCGCCTTGTCAGCCGGATCTTGAAGTAAGCGCCGCACTGATTTCGTTTCAAACCCGACTTCGCAGGATCTGAGAATGCTTTCGCCCGCAGAACTTGAACGCTATGCCCGCCAGATCGTCATGCAGGAAATCGGCGGTGCGGGGCAGCAGAAGCTCAAGAAAGCCCGCGTTCTCGTGATCGGAGCAGGCGGGCTTGGAGCCCCTGTGCTGCAATATCTTGCAGCCGCGGGGGCCGGCACGCTCGGCATAGTCGACGATGACACCGTGTCGCTCTCCAATCTTCAGCGGCAGGTCATTCACGACACCGGCCGGCTTGGCGAACCGAAGGTCGCGAGCGCCGCGGAGGCCATTGCCCGCCTCAACCCGAATGTGGCCGTGGAGCCGCATCCCACGCGGCTGGCCGGCCACAATGCACTCGCGCTCATCTCGGACTATGATCTCGTTGTGGACGGATCAGACAATTTCGGTACGCGCTACCTCGTATCCGATGCCTGTTTCTTTGCTGAAAAGCCGTTGGTAACGGCAGCCGTCGGCCAGTTTGACGGATCAATCACCACGCTGAAACCGTTCGAGCAGAACGCGGATGGCGAGGCCAATCCGACCTACAGGTGCCTGTTTCCGCGCAAGCCGCGCGACGGTCTGCTGCCGACTTGTGCCGAGGCCGGTGTTCTGGGCGCGCTGACGGGGATCATCGGAGCCATGCAGGCCATGGAAGTCATCAAGGAGATCACCGGAACCGGCGACGGTCTGGTCGGACGCATGATCATGTTCGATGCAAGGAGCTTCCGTATGGAGACCATTCGCTACAGGCATTCCGCGAGAAACCCGCTCAACGGATCCGACCCGAAGAGCTGGGCTGACCTCCTGGAAGAAAGCTGACGGATCGACACTCCCGCAATCGGCACGGAAATTCGGAGAAAGAAGCAATGGCGACTGTAAAACTGATGACGGATGCGGAAGCTGAAGCGATCCCGGAAGTCAAAGCCGTATTTGACGACATCCGCGCAACGCGCGGGTCGGATTTCATCAACAATGTCTGGCGTGCGCTGGCGCAGGATCCGAAGGGCCTGGAGCGCACCTGGTCGCAGGTCAAGTCCGTGATGGCGACGCCCGGCGCTCTCGACCCGAAGACCCGCGAGATGATCTATATCGCGGTATCGGCCGCAAACGGGTGCAGCTACTGCGTCCACTCCCATACCGCTGCGGCCCGCGCAAAGGGCATGAGCGACGACGAGCACGGCGAACTGCTTCAGATTATCGGACTTGCCGCGATGACCAACACTCTGGTGACGTCGCTGCAGGTGCCGGTCGACCGGGAATTCGAGGTCAGCTGAAAGCGCGCCGGCCGAAGCGGAACAGCATCAAAAAAACCCGCGCGGACCCTGGGTCCGTGCGGGTTTTTCAGAAAAACAGGATTTGACGGATCAGTTCGGCTTTGCCGCGCCTTCGCCCTCTCCGGTTGCCTGTTGTTGCGCCATGTTCTGGCGGTACAGCTGGGCAAAGTCGATCGGATCGAGCATGAGCGGCGGGAAACCGCCATTGCGGGTCGCTTCGGCCAGAATGTTGCGCGCGAACGGGAAGATCATGCGCGGGCATTCGATCATGACGAACGGGTGCATGTGCTCGGACGGAACGCCGGTCAGCTTGAAAAGACCTGCATAAACCAGCTCGACATTGAACATGACCATGTCCGGACGCTCGGCCTTGGCCGTCAGGGTCAGAACGACTTCGAACTGGTCGTCGCCCATCTGCTTGGCACCTACATTGACGTTGATGTCGAGCTTGGGCTGATCGCCCTGGGTCAGGGCCTGCGGCGCGTTGGGGTTCTCGAAAGACAAGTCCTTGATGTACTGACCCAGGATATGCATGCCGGGTGCAGCAGCAGCGCCTTCCGTCTGCGGCTGTGCGCCGCCGTCATTCGTATCGGTCATGTTGTTT
>JBCDEN010000186.1:0-7074 GCA_039179715.1 Pseudomonadota bacterium | reverse complement strand
TTGCGCAAGACCCGGCCCGACCTGAAGATCATCTTCGTGTCCGGTTATGCCGAAGAGGCATTTGCCAAGAACCTGCCGGAAAACGAGAAATTCCACTTCCTGCCGAAGCCGTTCAGTCTCAAACAGCTGGCGACCACGGTCAAACAGGTGCTGGCCGGCTGAGCGCCCCGCCTTGGTGTGCGGCGCTTGGCGATGCACAGGTGCGCGGCGCCAGGATCGGTTTTCTTTTGCCCGGCGGCGCCTTATAGACGGGCGTTGCAACCGGCGCGGGGGACAGCGTGAAATCGTTCGATGTGATGGTGCTGGGCGCCGGGATGGCCGGCGTGTCGGTGGCGCATGCGCTGGTCGAGCGCGGCCGCGCGGTGCTGCTGGTCGACCGGCAGGAAGCGGGCGAGGGCACCTCCTATGGCAATGCCGGTGTGATCGAGACGGACGGCTTCACTCCGGTCACGTTTCCCGACGATTGGCGCTCGCTGCTGCGCTATGCCCTGAACCGGGAATCCGAAGTCCACTACCACATGAAGACGCTGGTGCGCATGGCACCCTGGCTTGCGGCCCTGCGCCGGCATTCGCAACCGGACGCTTTGGTGCGGTACGCCGAGGTCATGAAACCGCTTATCCTGGCGGCCGGCACGGCACACGATCAACTGGCGCAGCAAGCGGGCGCCACCGGGTTCTATCGCGAGACCGGCTGGATCAAGCTGTTCCGCGATCCGGCAAGCCGGAAAGATGCGGAGGCAATGATGCGCGAGGCCCATGCGGCCGGTACGCATTGCGCTGAAATTTCGAAAGAGGCCATGGCGGAACTCGAACCGCATCTCCGGCCGGACTACCACACCGCGCTCTATTTCGGGGGATCCCGATCGGTTTCCTCTCCGGGCGGTGTCACCAAGGCCATCGCGCAAAGCGTTGTTGCAAACGGCGGTGCGTTTGCGACGGGCGACGCGGCGACGCTGGCCCAGGATCCGGATCACGGCTGGACCGTGCAGACCACGGATGGCCCGTGCCGCGCACCGGATGCCGTGATCGCCCTCGGCCCCTGGGCCAAGACGCTTATCGAGCGTTTCGGCTACAGGCTGCCGCTGGAAGTCAAACGCGGTTATCACCGGCATTTCGTGCCGTCAGGAAATGCGGGCCTGTCGCGACCCGTGGTCGACATGGACAACGGCTTTGTCATCACGCCGATGGAGCGCGGCATCCGGCTGACGAGCGGCATCGAATTCGCGGAACTGGACAGCGCTCCGACGCCGGTCCAGATGGGACGCATCCTGCCGATGGCGCGCGCGCTGTTCCCGCTGGAAGAACCGGTCGAGGACGAGCCCTGGATGGGCAACCGACCGTGTACGGCGGATTCCATGCCGGTGCTTGGCCGGGCACCGAACCATGCCGGATTGTGGTTTTCGATCGGGCACGGGCACTGGGGCTTCAGCCTCGGACCGATCACCGGGCGGCTCGTGGCCCAGGCGATTGTCGGCGAGACGCCGGACCACCCGATCGATGCGCTGTCGGCGGCGCGGTTCGTCTAAGCCCTGATCAAGGCCCGTTCAGGCCTTTCCGGTAGGATTGCCTTCTACAGCGGGGGCGTCTTCCGCGGTCGCCGCCTCCAACCGGTTGGCATTCGGCGGAATGTCCGTGAAGAGCGTGCGAACCGGGGCCTCCAACCAGGCGCTCAGGATGTCCTGCTTGTCGGGGGCGACCGGTTTTTCTTCCGCAAACCACGCTTCGACGGTTTCGATGGGAATGCCGGTTGCGGTTGCGAAACTGGCCTTGTCACGGCCGCTCGTCTCAAGCGCCTGGTTGAGCCCGATGCCCCAGCGGTCGGCGAACGTGTTCTGATTGCGGAACCAGTCTTCGGCCGCCTTCTTGATGGCCTGGATCGCCTGTTCGGAAAACAGGCCGGAAATGATCGCGATGAAGGAGATGAAGAAGGGACTGAGCGTTGCCTGACCGCTCTGGGACGTGGGATCCGTCAGGAACAATACCCCGGCCTTGGCGAGCACAAAAATCGACAGGGCCGTGATCGCGCCGAACCAGGGGCGCGAAAAGAAAAAGGCGAGGTTCAATTCGTCGTCGATCTTGCTCTGGTACTTGTCGCGCCGGAAAAACAATTGGGTGATGAAGATCGTGCTGCCGAGCACACCCATGGCGAGCACCAGGAAGAGAACCAGGATTTCCGTCGGCATGATGGCGAGGCTGTAGGGCACTCTCCAGAAGATGTTCTTCAACGAGGAAAACTCCGAGACGGCGTCCTGGAGTTGCGCCTTTTCATTTTCGTTGAGGCCCGCATAGCGCGGATCTGCACCGATTATGCCGAAGACGCCGAGGCGCACCCGTTCAGCCGCCTCTGCCAGATTGTCGCGATCCTGCTCGATCTCCTCGGTGACGGCGGCCGCATTTTTCTTGGCGCTAGATATGTTGCGGAAAATGTCGTCGCCGGCTGCAAAGCGCGTGGTCAGGTCGGCAAAGGTCTGGGCCAGGGTTTCGTCGAGGTTTTCCTCATCGATCTGACCGCTCAAGTCCTCGTAGAGAACCTTGACGCTGCTCCGGTGCCGGTCGAGCGGCTCGAACCGGAAACCGCTGTTGGCGCGCTCATAGGCGCCCTTGAACTGGCGGACGTCGCGATAGAATTCATCGAAAACCGGGGTGTATTGCGCATCGAGTTCGCGAATGCGCGCCTCGATACCGGTCAGTTTTGCCTGTGCCTGTTCGAGTGCCTGTTCGCGGGTTTCCTTTTCCTGTTCCTGCAGAGCGTAGGATTCAGACAATTCGATCAGCCGCCAGATCGACAGGCTGACGCCACTGACATCGACCACCTGCATGCGCGCCTGGATCTGATAGCTGGAGAGCATCAGGATCGAAATGATGATCGTCAGCAAATAAAGAAAAAACAGCCAGGTGCCGATGATCGCGTTCGAGACCTCATCCAGGCCGGATTTGCCGTTTCCGTTGGCACCGTTCCCAGCCATGGCGTGAACTTCCCCAAATTACTTTGGCACTTCAAAATTACGCGTGAAACTTTTTGACTTCGCCAGTGAAAACGCAATCGCCTCGAAAATCAACTGGGTGAGATCCGTAGTATTAACGAGTATGTCTGATCGGGATCGTGCCGTCGTTACCGCCGTCTCTCAAGCCGGGTTCCCACAGGCGAGGCAGGGCCCGCACCCGTGATTTCAAGGGCGAGGGTGGAGGCCGGTTCCGGCGGCGCTGACGGAGGAGGGGCCATTGGTCTTAGTCGGGCGCATGATTGTCCGGTCAGGAACAGCAGGCCGTCGTCGGCGCGCCGGACGGGCAACAGTCAGCGGCTTGGTGTCGGGCGAACACGTCCATGGCGGGTTTGCATTGGGCCCGGTTCTCGGTCAGCCGGATCACGATCTGCCCGTCCTGCATTTCCGGTGAAGCGACCTGATAGATGCGCATGCCGACATTTTTCGGAGCGAACTCCACATGCAGCGGGCTTTCACCCAATCCCGTCACCTGCCGGATGCTTTGCGCGAGAATGCCGGTGAACTTGCCGACTGTCATGGCGGAGCCGCCCTGCCCGTCGAGCACCTGCAGGGAGGCTTCCGTCCATTCCGACAGGCGTGCACCGCAATCGATGCTCTTTATCGTGGCGTGTTTGAGCTCGGTGACATGATACCCGCCCGCTACCGGTCCGGCCTCGGTCTCGAAGATCAGCGGGGCGTCGGCGGGCAATGACTTAAGCGCGGTGAAAAGGTGATTGGGGGTCATGGCTGCTCCTGTAATTTCAATGAAACTTGAAACAAATATGCCAGAGTGCTTTGTACATTTCAAGATATATTGAAATATATAACACCCCGATCCCATGATCCGCTACCTCATGCAGGACAGCGCTGCCGACAACGCGATCGTGGGAACTTGTTGTTTTCGGCAGGGTAGGGCCGTTCCGGACATCAATCATCCAGCAGAATGCTGCGACATAAGCGGCGAACCCGCTTCAAACGAAGCCCGGACGCTCTACCTGAACGTCAGATCAACACCAATGGAGTACAGATATGCTCAAGCGCACGTTTGGTGCGATTGCTCTTAGCCTTATGGCTGGCTCGGCGCTCGCCGGAACGACGCCGATCGCCGACATCCAGCGCGGCCAGTCCGTGACTGTCGCCGGCGTCGTGGATCGGTTTTTCGACACCGATGAAATCCGCCTGCGCGACGAAACTGGCACTGTTCGCGTTTACCTGGGCCCGCAGCCCTTGCCGATTGTATCGGGCGAGCGCCTCGTCGTAGAGGGGATCATGGACGATGACCTTGTCATGAACGAGCTCTATGCCCGGCAAATTACCCGCCAGAACGGCGAAAAAATCGGAATCTCCCGGACATACGACTGAGACCCGGTCATCCGGGTTCTTTGGTCACAGGTCGAATGAGAAAGGAGGGGACGTTTTCATGGCTGTCCCCTCCCTTTCGCAGTTCCTTGCCATTTTGACGCCCAATGTCGCGCCGGGTGCGGCGTATGCCGGTGTCGATGTCGACGGCGCTTGTTAAGCGCCACGTTCCATGATCATTGGTGATGTTTTCGAGGTACGATCGCGGCGCGAACAAGGAGCTGACCCATGCTGTCCGGAAGTTGCCATTGCGGATCGCTGCGCTGGACATTTGCCGGTGATCCGGGCTCCGTCACTGCCTGCAATTGCACGATCTGCCGCCGCTACGGCGCGCTCTGGATTTACGGTTGGGAACATGAAGGCGTCACAACGGACGGGCAGAGCAGCGTCTACCGCCGTGGGACTTTCATCGGATTCCATTTCTGCCCGGCTTGCGGCTGCCTTGCTTTCTACCGCGCGCTCAATCCGAATGAAGACGGGCGCCGCAAGGTAGCGGCGAACCTGCGTATGGTCGATGATCCGAGCGCGGTTGCGACCCTGCCCATCAACCATTTCGATGGCCTCGACAGGTTCGACGGCCTGCCGCGCGACGGGCGTTGCGTCGCCGACATGTGGTTCTAGGGCTGCTTTTTACGTTTCCCGACGGTCGTCCTTGCCGGGCTGCGTGCGTATGAATCTATCTTCCGTTTCCAGCGACAGACTGGACGCAGGTACCGTTCACGATGGATGGCAGTTTAGTCCGTTTGACGCGAAACGCGTCGCATGATTGGAACCGCTTTCTTTCTTTGTCGTCCTCTTCAGGCCCGCTCAGGCAATCACCTTTTTGGAGTTCACTTGGTGCAAACAGCTGGTGAAGTGCGTCTTGGCCGTCTCGCTCTCACATATGGATTGTTTCGGTAAACGCAGATCGGCTTAGCGCGGCTCAGTTATGATGTTTCGATGTACGATCAGTTGAAAACTGTCTTTCGGCGCCCAGAATTGTTTACTGCCTACACGGCGGAGACGCTCTGGACGCAGCCGCATCTGGCAAAGAAGATGCTTGAACTTCACCTGAGCCAGGATACAGCGCTCGCATCACGTCCGTTCGTCGCGATAGATCGCGTTATCGACTGGATCGACCAGTCTTTCGGATTGGACGGAAAGTCGGTCTGTGATCTGGGATGTGGTCCCGGGCTTTACACGAAGCGATATGCGGAGCGAGGCGCAATCGTCCATGGTTTGGACTTTTCCCGCACGTCAATCGACTATGCGCGAAAGCATGCCCCGTCGAATGTCGCAAGGATCGCCTATCAGGTTGCGGATTACCTGAAAGACCCACTCCCGGAAAACCAGGACCTTGTCACATTGATCTATTGTGACCTGTGCCCGCTCTCGCCCGTTCAACGCCAAGAACTAATGTCCAGGGTTCATCACGCCCTGTCGCCCGGCGGCGGGTTCATCTTTGACGTCTTTTCAATAAAAGCCTTTGAAACCGTCGTCGAGCGCGTGTCCTTTGAGCGTAATCTCATGAACGGATTTTGGTCTGCGCATGATTACTTCGCATTCCAGAGCACCTTCCGATATGAGCGTGACGCGGTGTCACTGGACCGCTTCACAATCATTGAGGAGGATCGCACGTGGGACGTCTATAACTGGCTGAAGTACTTCTCGTGCGACGAAATCCGCCTCGAGCTTAAACAGGCCGGCTTCGACAAAGTCGCGTTTACGAACGGGTTCGGTGTCGATCCGTCGGATGAAACGACATTTGGCGTTATTGCCACACGGTAGCCAAGTTCGGGAATCCTCCCTGCGACATGTCGTGGGGAGGGCCCTGACGACAGACTGTCCTCTCGCATTGCTGGTTTATGCCCGCGCCTCTGTCGGCAGCGAACCCGATCAGGTGATCCCATCTGACCCAGCAGTGATTTAAAGCAGGCGACGGAACGCGGTCTGCAGCGTCGCGCTGCTGCGCTGACCTTGCAGGACCTGCTGCAGGTTGCCGCCGGCATCGAACAGAAGCAGGGTCACATGCTGTGCCCCGTAGCGATTGGCGAAGGCGCGACCGTCGGCCGTTCGAATGTTGGCGACCACATAGTCCAGCGCATCGCCGTCGAAGGCTTTCAGCGCCTTGCGGGTCTCCTTCTGCAGGGCCAGACACATCCGGCATTGCGGATCGTGAATCTGGACGATGGTCGGCCGGCCATTGGCGAGGCGGGAAAGGTCGTGCTCCCGCATCGTGGCATAAACGTTACGGGCGAGCAGCCCACCCAGGCCGCCGACGATCGTGATGCCGATCGCGCCGTTGCGGACCTTGCGAAACAGGGCGCGGCGGCTCTCGTCGACGTCTTTGCCCGTGTTTTGGGGCTGCGGCTTGTGCTGTTTCTTTGCGGCCTGCTTATGGGATTTCTTGCTCTTTCTCATGACATCACCTGTCTGAAAATCCTGAAATCGCGGTGTGTTGGCTTGGTTTTTTATGCGCCGGCGACGGGATGTCGATCCCTTACGCGACACCGCTCGGGGCTGCGCTCCGAAAGCCCGTTGCGTGCGGCTTTAGGGCACGCGACGGGCTTGTCGTGTCCTGGTGGTGCGGATCGGTTCCGGTTGCGAGAATCCGATCGAACGCCTTTTGCGTCAGGTCACCAGGATCGGAGCGTTGTTTTTCACCCTGTCGTAGAGGTCGATCGCATCCTGGTTGACCAGGCGCACGCAGCCGCTCGACACAGCCTTGCCGATGGATTCCGGCTCGTTGGTG
>JBCDEN010000004.1:0-21977 GCA_039179715.1 Pseudomonadota bacterium | reverse complement strand
TATTTCACGATCAGCACATGCAAATGCAATATAACTTCCTGTCCAGAACTGTTTTTGAAGCATTTTACCACCCAAAGCATTTCCAGTGGTGAGCTCAAGAATCTGCTGATCGAGGCCTCAAACGAGAATTGCCCTTCATGCTATAGCTTACAGAGACCTTGTTCCCTCGCGCAGGAGATCAGCAGGAAACAGTCGTTTACAGGCGAATGCAGTCCGCTGACGAAGGTCGAAAGGAAATTTCATGCGTCCGTCAAAACGCGCAGCCGATGAACTCCGGGCGGTGACTTTGGAGCGAAGCGTTTCAAAGCATGCGGAAGGGTCGTGCCTCGTCAAGTTCGGTGACACGCATGTGCTTTGCACCGCAAGCCTGGAAGAGCGCATACCGCCTTGGCTGCGGGGCCAGAACCGGGGCTGGGTCACGGCTGAATACGGCATGCTGCCCAGAGCGACCGGAGACCGCATGCGCCGCGAGGCAAGCGCAGGCAAACAGTCCGGCAGAACCCAGGAAATCCAGCGTCTGATCGGGCGGTCATTGCGTGCCGTGGTCGACCTTGAGGCACTCGGCGAGGTCCAGATCTCGGTGGACTGCGATGTTATCCAGGCGGATGGCGGCACCCGCACCGCATCGATCACGGGCGCCTGGGTTGCGCTGCGCGACTGCATCGAATGGATGCGCGCGCGCGACATGGTGTCCGGCGACGTGCTGAAGGACCATATCGCCGCCATTTCCTGCGGGATCTATGAGGGTGCGCCGGTGCTTGATCTCGACTACGCGGAGGACAGCACGGCTGAAACGGATGCGAACTTCGTGATGACCGGGTCAGGCGGCATTGTCGAGATCCAGGGCACTGCCGAGGGAGCGCCCTTCTCCGAGGACGAATTCACGCAGCTGCTCGGTCTCGCAAAAGCGGGCATCGGCCGCCTTGTTGATCTGCAGAAGATGGCAATTCTATAGGGAGCCACCAAGATGGGCCATCGCACACTCGAACCCGGACGGCTTGTCGTCGCAAGTCATAACCAGGGAAAGATAAGAGAAATCAACGAGCTGCTTGCGCCATACGGTTTTGATGTCGTCTCCGCGGGGGAGCTCAACCTGCCGGAACCCGAGGAAACCGGAACAACGTTCGAGGCAAACGCCGCGTTGAAGGCGGTCGCGGCCGCGGAAGGATCCGGCTTGCCCTCCCTGGCCGATGACAGCGGCTTTTGCGTGGTTGCGCTGAATGGCGACCCCGGCATCTATTCCGCGCGCTGGGCAGGTCCCGACAAGGACTTTGCAATGGCCATGCGTACGATCGAAGAAAAGCTTCAGTCTCTTGCTTCCGGTCAGGAAACCAGCCGCCGTGGGTCTTTCGTTGCCGTGCTGTGCCTTGCCTGGCCTGACGGGCACACGGAGTACTTCCGGGGCGAAGTCGACGGTGATGTCGTCTGGCCGCCACGTGGAACGGAAGGCTTCGGCTACGATCCGATGTTCCAGCCCGACGGGCATGAGCGAACCTTCGGCGAAATGTCCCCGGACGAAAAACACGGCCTGTCGGACGACCGGGAGCCATTGTCGCATCGCGCCCGCGCCTTCACGCTGTTCGCCGAAGGCTGCCTGAAGAGTTAGCCGACGTGACAGCGCAAAGGGTAAACAAAGGTGGTTTCGGGATCTACATTCACTGGCCGTTCTGTTCGGCCAAATGCCCTTACTGCGACTTCAATTCGCATGTTCGCCATCAACCGGTCGACCAGGCCCGCTTCGCTGCGGCCTTTGAGCAGGAGCTGTCCTATTTCGCCGAGCTGACCGCGGGAAAGACGGTCGAGTCGATCTTTCTGGGCGGTGGCACCCCGTCGCTGATGGAGCCGGCCACGGTCGAACGCCTTCTCGGTGCTGTCGCCGCCCGATGGACCCTGGATGATGACGTCGAGATCTCGCTGGAAGCAAACCCGACCTCCGTTGAGGCCGAACGGTTCCGGGGATATCGTGCGGCAGGGGTCAATCGCGTTTCGCTAGGGGTCCAGTCCCTGTACGACGCTGATTTGAAGCTGCTTGGCCGGCTGCATGATGCTGCGAGTGCGCGCACCGCCATAGAGATTGCCCGCGCGACGTTTCCGCGGCTCTCCTTCGATCTGATCTATGCCCGGCCCGGTCAGACACTGGCTTCGTGGACCGATGAACTGAACGAAGCCATTGCGCTCGCAGCCGATCACCTGTCGCTCTATCAGCTGACGATCGAGCACGGGACGCGGTTTTTCGCACTCCACCAGGCGGGAAAACTCAAGATGCCGGATCCGGAGCTGTCGGCCGAGTTTTTCGAGCTGACCCAGGACGTGACGGCTGACGCCGGGTTGCCCGCTTACGAAGTGTCCAATCATGCCCGCCCCGGCGCGGAGTGCCGGCACAATCTGGTCTACTGGCGCTATGGCGACTATGTCGGTGCCGGGCCGGGTGCGCACGGGCGCTTGAGCGTCGGTGCGACGCGCCTTGCGACATCGACCGAGCGTCATCCGGAAACCTGGCTTGAAAATGTCGAGAATGCAGGCCACGGACTGATCGAGAATGCCGGTCTCAACGAAGAGGAGCAAGGCGACGAGTACCTGCTCATGGGGTTGCGCCTCAAGGAAGGCATTGACCTTGGCCGCTATGAAGCATTTTCCCACAGGTCCGTCGATCCGCGTCGTTTGAAGGCGCTTCTGGAGCACGGAATGGTGGAAGAAATCGGGGAAAACCGGGTGCGCGCGACCCGTGATGGCTTTTTTGTGCTCGACGCGGTCGTCGCGGACCTTGCGGCCTGAGGCCAGTGCGCGCACGCAGCCCTTAATTCTACCAAATTGATTTAAATAAGGATTTCGCTTTTGCGGTGCAATTTTGTTCAGCGCCGAAACGAGTTTCTTGATGCCTGTCGCTTGAATGCGGTCCACAACGGGTGACGATATCCAGCCCATCGGCTGCGTTGTGCCACTTGCACGATGCACCGCATCGCGCTTCGCGGCCCGCCTGGCCGAGTCAACCGGATATCCTGGTCAAATGGTCCAAATTGGTCGGAAAAAGCTCTTGGTCTCGTTTAACATAGCAAATAGCAGTATTGCAGGTGGTTGCGCGGCTGGCTATCCTGCTGCGATGCAATAGATGGTGCCAAAACAAGCGGGCCGCGCAAGAATGTATGCAAATTTCATCAAGGGGGCGGGCGGCTTCGTAAACGAGGGAGACGCGTCATTGCCGTTTTATCATCTTTATGAGCTGAACCACGCTGCTATGGCGCCGTACAGGGCGATGGCCGACATGATGCGGCTTTATTTTCAAAATCCTTTAAACCCATGGACGCACACAAGTTTTGGCCGTCAGATTGCGGCCGGATGCGAAGTCCTCGAGCGCACCACGCGCCGTTACGGCAAGCCGGAATTCGGGCTGAAGGAAACCACGGTCAGCGGCGTCCGCGTTCCCGTGCGAGAGAGCATCGTCTGGAGCCGCCCCTTTTGTGACCTGATCCGGTTCGAGCGCGGTGTCACCTCGCATCGCAACGACCCGAAGGTTCTGATCGTTTCGCCGATGTCCGGTCACTATGCGACGCTGCTGCGCGGCACGGTCGAAGCCCTGATGCCGAATGCCGACGTCTACATCACCGACTGGATCGATGCGCGCATGGTGCCGATCCAGGAGGGCAAGTTCGATCTGGACGACTATATCGACTACATCATTTCCATGCTGCACTTCCTGGGCCCGGATGCGCATGTGCTTGGCGTTTGCCAGCCATCGGTTCCCGTACTCGCGGCCGTCGCTGTCATGGAAGATCGCGAGGACCCTTACGTCCCATCCACGATGACACTCATGGGCGGTCCCATCGATACCCGTGTCGCGCCGACCGCCGTGAACGATCTCGCCGTGTCGAAAGGCATAGACTGGTTCAAGAGCAACGTGGTCATGAAGGTGCCGTTTCCGCATCCCGGCTTCATGCGCGAAGTTTATCCGGGCTTTCTGCAATTGTCCGGCTTCATGAGCATGAATCTCGACCGTCACGTGACCGCGCACCGGGACTTTTTCCAGCACCTGGTTGAAGGCGACGGCGACAGTGCCGAAAAGCATCGCGAGTTCTACGATGAGTATCTTGCGGTCATGGACCTGACCGCCGAGTTCTACCTCCAGACGGTTGAAACGGTCTTTATCAAGCACGCCCTGCCTGAAGGAAAGATGGAGCACAATGGCAGGATCGTTGATTGTACCAAGATCAGGCGAACCGCCTTGTTGACGGTCGAAGGCGAAAAGGACGATATCACCGGACGGGGCCAGACCCGAGCCGCGCATGACCTTTGCACAAGCCTGCCGGACGACATGAAAGCCCATTACGAGCAGCCGAATGTCGGCCACTACGGTGTTTTCAACGGCTCGCGCTGGCGGTCGGAAATCGCCCCGCGCGTGATGGATTTCATACGTTCCAACCGCGCCGGCATGCCGAAGAAACCAGCACCCGCAGCACCAGCGAAATCCGCTGCTCCCGTAAAGTCCGCGGTCAAGCCTCCAGCACAGGCAAAACCCAAACGTGCAGCCAAAGCCAAACCGAAAAAGGCAACCGCACCGCGTCCGCTGGAAGATATCCTGCTCACGAAGCCTGATGGGGCGGCGGATAATCTCAAGGAAATCAGCGGCGTCGGTCCCAAACTCGAATCGACGCTCAACGAGGCCGGTATCTTCCATTTCTGGCAGATTGCCTCGCTGACGGCAGAGCAGATCGAAGCACTGGACGGCAAGCTCGATTTCCGCGGCAGGATCGAACGTGACCAGTGGATCGAGCAGGCCCGCAAGCTCTCCGAAAGGGTCGGCTGAGCGGAACGGAAGGGGCGTCCGGGTGGCGCCTTTTTTACATCTGCGTATGTCATGCACGGCCGGAACATCAGAAAATCTTCGCCCACGCGCGCAGGATGGTTTCCTGTGCGTCGAGTGCATTTATTCCATCGTGAAAACAGATACTTGTCCGAGCCGCCAAAGGTGTTCCCGATATCGTTTCGTGCCCGTAGCCTTTTGTGACGATCATCACGAATCCTTGAAGCAGGCGTCCGCAATGCCCACCTGAAGAGCGTGGATGTCTTAAATGGATAGGATGATGACGACGACCAAGAGTTGCATGATTAAACCTGCCTGGACGCCTGTAACCATCGGCCTGATGGTGCTTGGGTTTGTGGCGTTCTGGCCGCTCGGCCTTGCCATGCTGGCCTATATTCTGTGGGGCGACCGTTTCGAGTGCATGGCACGCGACGCCAGGGATCAATGGCGCGGAAGCCAGTTGAAGGGAGCATTCGATCAGATGTCAAACACCACGGCATATGCCCGTACCGGCAACGTCGCCTTTGATGACTACCGCGAGCGCGAACTGAAACGCCTTGAGGAAGAGCGTGCGAAGCTGGATGCGATGCGCGCCGATTTTGACGACTTCCTGCGTGAATTGCGCCGGGCACGCGATCAGGAAGAATTCGATCGCTTCATGGCCAACCGTGGCCGGTCGAGTGGCGGAAGCGAAGCAGCGCCTTCCTGACCCACTCCTCCTCCCAGATCCGTCACGGGACGGCCTGACCGGAAGCGGCGCTGATCAAGCGCCGCTTTCGTCGTTTTTAAGCAAGCGAAAATTCACTAGACTCATTGCGAAGTGATTCGCCCGGACCCTGTTAAATGCTCCTGCGACGCGGCAAACCAGACTTGCCGGACCACATTGACATCGAAACCGATAGCAGCGCGATCCGGATCCGCCTGCGAGCGAACCCGCGCGCACAGCGCTATCTGCTGCGCCTTCCCGCGGACAGTTCAGGCCCCGTCCTCACAGTTCCCAAAGGCGGGGATCTGAGGCGGGCGGAGCATTTTGCGCGTCAGCACATCGACTGGCTGGTGGAACGGCTGCAGGACCGGCCAGAGCATGTCTGTCTTGCTCCGGGAGACGTCTTTCCCCTGCGCGGCATTGATCACCGCATCCTGCCGACGGGAACCTTGCGCGGCCTTGTCTCGGCCGGCATTGCCGGTGACGGCACACCGGCGCTTTTTGTGCCCGGGGCGGAGGATCATGTTCCGCGCAAGGCGACGAACTGGCTCAAGTCCGAGGCCCGGAGGGACCTTGACACGAGGACGCAGTTTCATGCCGCAAGGATTGGCCGGAAAATCACAGCGATCAGCGTTCGCGATACCAAGAGCCGCTGGGGCTCCTGTGCGTCGAACGGCAAGCTGTCCTTTTCCTGGCGCCTCATTCTGGCTCCGCCCGAAATTCTAGACTATGTGGCCGCGCATGAAGTCGCGCATTTGAAGGAAATGAACCATTCGAGCCGGTTCTGGCGGCTTTGCGAGGAACTGGCTCCGCAAACGCCGACGGCGCGCGTATGGCTCAAGGAAAACGGCACCTATCTCCACGGTTTCGGTTGAAGCCGGCACGTTGTTTGCGGGCAGTGTCTGGGCTTTGGTGCGAAGTTGTGAGTCCCGAGTGCGGTGAATTTGAAGTTCGCAACATTGCTCCAGCAGTCTCCGAAGCGAACTTCAGATTCAGATGACCAGGTGATGGTCTCATTTATGTGTCCATCACCTAGGGTCACGATGTTCAGGAGCCCGATATGCGCATTTTCTCAAAAGCCGTGAAAGCTGTCTCCGCTGCAGTCTTTTTGTCGGCACTCACGCTGCCCATGGCCGGGACGGCCCTGGCGGACAGTTGCTGGAACCACAATGGATCGATCATGCGGCTGCAGGCGCAGGGAAATCAGCGCTGGCTCTCTTATGAAATTCCGCGCGACGTTCTGCGGGCAGCGGGCGTTCAGCGCGGCACGCTGCTGTTCAACGGCGTCAAGAATGGCAACTGGTATTCGGGGACCGCACGGGTGTTTTCAAAATACTGTCCTGGGTCGCCGCTGGAATATTATGTCGAAGGCCCGGTGCGGGGTGATCAGTTGCAGGTCACGGTCACCGGAACGCGCGAGGTCTACAACCAGTGCCGTCCGACCGGCCAGGTCAAGACGGACACGCTCGTTTTCACCTTCAGCCACGACTGCTGAACCGCTCTAGCCGCATGATCATTGTCTTGAATGGATACCCGGGCGTTGGAAAACTGACGACTGGCCGCGTGCTCGCTGACATCCTTGGCGGCAAACTTCTCGACATTCACACGGTTTACAATGTTGCGTTTGCACTGACCGAGTTCAAGACGCCTGAGTTTCGCGAAGCTGTTGAACGCGTGGAGGAAATCGCGCACGGCCTGGTGCTGAAGCTGCCGGCCGGGATCCCGGTCGTGCTCACAACGGTGATTGCAGGTGACGGCGAATGGGGAAATGCGGAATGGAAACGGCTGGAAGACCTCGGCGCAGAACGCCCTCCGTTCTGCGTCATCCATCTTTCCTGCGATCTGGAGGAGAATATCCGGCGTATCGGAGATCCCGGTCGGGACGGCATGCGCAAACCGCGCGATCCCGACATGGCGCGCCGAAATCAGGAACAGGCCAAACCGCTGGCAGGGCTCGCAGCGCGCCATTTGCTGAAACTGGATACGACCGGACTGTCGGCACAGGCATCGGCACAGCGCATTGCGGACTGGATCGATGGTCTCTAACCACCGCCGAAAATGTTGCGCAGGAGGCCGAGGGGTCCGCGGCGCTCGCCATTGCCGCTGTTGTCTCCGCGCTCATCTCCACCGATGGAGCCTGGCGGGATCGGGTGCCGCCCCGAACTGACGGCGTTGCGCTGCTGGACCTGTTCCTGCGGCTTGCGCGGTGCCGCCACACTGACGGGCAGGTTCGGCACACCCGGAAGGTCCGCGACCGGCAGGCCCTTATGGGCAACGTCCATCACCGCCTTCCAGGTCGCAGCCGGAAGACTGCCCCCGGTCGCTTTTTTCGTCGGCGAGTTGTCGTCATTCCCGAACCACACGGCGGTGGTCAGGTTACCGGTGTAGCCGATGAACCAGGCATCGCGGAAATCCTGGCTCGTTCCCGTCTTGCCGCCTGCCGGGCGTCCGCTGTCGAGCCGGGCCTTGCGTCCGGTCCCCGTCAGCAGGGTTTCTGACATCATCAGGTTCATGTTGCCGACATCGCGCCGCTGAACCACACGCCCGCGTCCGTCACCGGCTCTGGAATAGAGCGTTTTCCCGTCCACGGTCTTGATCCGCCGGATAATGTGCGGAAGGACGCCATAACCGCCATTGGAGAACGGAACGTAGGCGGACGCGATCTCGAGCGGTGTCACTTCGGATGTTCCAAGCGCCAGGGACAGGTTCTTGTTGAGGTCCGAGGTGACCCCCATGCGTTTTGCCGTGCTTGCCACCGTTCCCGCGCCGACCTCATGCGCCAGTCTCGCCGCAACCGTGTTGATCGACAGGCTCAGCGATCTGGTCAGCGTCACCGGGCCATAATGTTCCTTGGTGTAGTTCTTGGGCGACCAGCCGCCGATCGTGATCGGCTGATCCTGACGCACGGTCTGCGGCGTCATGCCGTTTTCAAGCGCCGCCAGATAGACGAAGGGCTTGAACGCCGAACCGGGCTGGCGCTTGGCATAGGCCGCGCGGTTGAACTGGCTCTTTGCGTAATCCGCTCCGCCGACCATGGCCTTGATGGCACCTGCCGTATCGAGGGTCACGATTGCCCCTTGGGAGACGCCGAGCTTCTGCCGGTTTTCGGATAGAGCCGACCGCAGCGCGCCCTCGGCCGCCTGCTGCATGGATGCATCGATCGTCGTATCGACAATGATGTCACCGTCGATCGAGCCGACGAAGTGCGGCAGCACGTCCATGACGTAGTCGGCGACATAGTTTTCGCTGGCGGTGGTGTGCCGCCGGATCGCCTTTGCCGGTGCGGCAATTGCCGTTTTGGCCTCATTCGAGGTGATGAAGCCTTCTTCGTGCATTGCGGCAAGCACCAGCTGCGCCCGGTCTTCGGCGAGCTCGGGATTGCGCGCCGGCGAATACCGCGACGGGGCTTTCAGCAAGCCGGCGATGGTGGCCGCTTCCGCAACCGTCATCAGGCGCGCGGACTTGCCGAAATAGCGCCGCGCCGCCGCGTCGACACCATAGGCGCCCGACCCGAGATAGACCCTGTTGAGATACATCTCCAGGATTTCGTCCTTGGAGTATTCCGCCTCGAGCCAGAAGGCGAGCACCAGCTCCTGGATCTTCCGCTTGATCGTCCGGTCCGGCTCCAGAAACAGGTTTTTTGCAAGCTGCTGCGTCAGCGTCGAGCCGCCCTGAGAAACGCGGCCGGAGGTAAAATTGGTATAGGCCGCCCGCATGAGACCGATCGGGTCAACCCCGAAATGCGAGCGGAAACGCCGGTCCTCGATGGCAATGACGGCATTTGGCAGATAGGGCGGCAATTGTTCGAGGCGCACGGCTTCGCCGCCCGTGTCGCCGCGATTGGCAAGCAGGTCGCCATTGAGCGCGACGATCTTGACGTTGGGCGGGCGTACGGGAACCTGCCACTCAGACGTCGGCGGCAGGTAGGCGGCGTAATACCCGATCACACAGACCACGCCGATAATGCACCAGATTCCGGCAACGGCGCTCCAGTAGACGCCTCTCTTGAAGACCCTGCCGACAACGGCGGGGATTTTGATCCCGGACTTGCGTTTCCGGCTGCGCCGTTTCGCGCCGGACCGTCCCCCCCGGCGATTGCCCCCACTGCCCCGGGATTTGCCGCTTTGCGACTTTGCCGGTTTTCTGGGCCCGGGCTTCTTGCGGGTCGCGGTGCCCGATTTGCGGCTTTTCGATTTCGAGCCGGACTTCGATGAAGGCGCAGCGGGGCGGTCCTGCGGCCCCAGGCGCAGGTCAAGCAGACTGCTGCTGCTGTCGTCCCCGAATGTCGGTTCAATCCTTGGCTGGCGTTTCGCCCGCGATGCCATTGATCATCCGTCCCGTCGTCAGTTCCGGCTTCCCCGGAGATGATCTTAAATTGCGGCAATTTAAGGGGGCGTTAAGGCTTGACGGCGAAGCACCGGTGCGTGCACCCGCGACTATCTGTGCTGCAAGGAATGGGACGTGTCAGCCGTATCGGCTGGCATCCGCACCGTAATAATTCACATAGCGCGTGTTGAGATGCGTCACCGGCACGATGATGAGAATGTCGGTTGTGCCGAACTGGTTGTCGACAACCGCGCCGTCTCCAATGAATGCGCCAAGGCGCAAATAGCCCTTGACCAGTGGCGGCAGCGCGCGCAGCGCGGCCTTCGGGTTAACGTCATCGGCGGGCATGCGGTTCATTTCAACATAGCGATCCGCCACGGCCCGCACGCGCCATTCTTCGGGTGCCCGGGCATTGTGGTGCAGGAAGGAAAGCCGTTCTGCCAGCGCGTCGGGGCTGGTGCCCTCAATTGAGGCGCACCCGAGCAGGACGTCGATCTTGTGACGCAGCACATAGGACCAGATTCCGTGCCAGAGCAGTTCGACGGTCTTTTTGTTCCGGTAGGGCTTGAGGACACAGGACCGCCCCAGTTCCAGAAAACGCTTGTCCGGATTGGCGTCGACAAGTTTCTGTATCTCGAACTCACCCGCGGTGTAGAACCCGCTGTGCTGATCGGCGACTTCCTGGCGAAGCAGACGGTAGGTGCCGACGATCTCGGGTTTCAGCCGGCCGAGCTTGTTGCGCTTCAGGGAGGCATGGTCGACGACAAGAAGATGATCGCAATAGGCGTCGAACGGATCCGCATCGCGGCGCGTTGCGAGCGTATTGGCGTCCGCGATCGCAGACATTTCCTCGTAGAAGACGTCGTAGCGCAGCCGCTGTGCTTTTCTGACTTCCTTGAAATTCCGGGCCAGCCGAACTTCCAGCGGGCCGATGCGCCCGAGCGTATCGCCGGATTTGACCGGGGTCTGATGCGGATGCAGCGGCCGGGCAGCGCCGGCATTTTCATCGCCGGTGCGAAAGCCGGGCGTGAACCTGCGTACAAGCTTCCTCGGAGAAAAAAGTCCCTGCCGCATGATCGACATTCCACCCTCTTGCATTCCGCTCTGGCACTCGAAGAAATTTTGACAGGTTTGTGCCTGGCTCTTTCTTTTGTTTTTACCTTTGCCGATGCACCAGCTCCGTTAGTGTGCGGCGTACTTTGGCCCTGCCGTAGAGCATAGTATTCCGACAAGGGCATGACATTCGGGTTTATCCGTTGAGCCGGATAGCTCCAGCTTAACTTAGTCTTGGATATTTGTGAAATTCGGCAGGGCGTGACGGCGCACGCGTCAGTCGCGGTTTATCGCGGCCAGGGCATCGGAGATCGATTCGACGCTCAAGGGCTTGGTCAGATACCCGGCCGCACCGGCTTTTGCAGCCTTGTCGCGCGCGTCCTGCATGACATCGGCGGTCACCCTCAGGATCGGCACCGGTATTTGTCCGCAATCCTGTTCGTTTGCGCGAATTTTCCGGATCGCCTCAAACCCGTCCAGGCCCGGCATATGCAGATCCATCAGGATTGCATCGAACCTTTCCCTGGAGGCCTCCTCGACGGCTTTCTCGCCGTCGACCACCATGACCGGAATATGCCCGATCTTGCGCAGCAGTGCCTCGCTCAGAAGGCGGTTGATATCATTGTCTTCCGCAACGAGGAGCCGGAGCGGACGGGCCGGCGCATTGAAGTTTCGGATTATCGAGTGATCGTCCACCGGTTCCGCGCTGGCATCCCAGGCGAAATCATCCGTCTTGTCGGCCAGAAGGCCGGAAAATATCTGGATCAGCGTTTCTATCCGAACCGGCCGGATCAGATAAGCGGCGTACCCGGCCGAGCGCAGCTGCACGAGCCTGTCGCGCTCGGGTGGCGAGATCAGAACGATTGCAGGTGCCTCGCACCCTGTCAGGCGGGCGGACGCCAGCCAGCCGCCGGCGTCAGAGACCGCCGCATTGTCGACGACAATCAGATCCGCGCCTGAAAGCGTGTGTTCCAGATCAATGCTGCCGGGCACTTCGATGGAGACATGGGCCTGGTGAAGGTCGAGCCGCCTTGCCAGCAGCGGGCACTCGATCCGGCTGTCGCTGACAAAGACAATCTTCTTGTCCTTGAGGCTGCCGAGCCGGGGATCCGTTTCGGCCGTGAGATCTTCGGGAATCGGCAGGGACACCTTGAAATGGCCTCCGCCCCATCCGGAAGGCCGTGCAGTGATCGCTCCGCCCATCAGGCCTGCAAGGCGCTGCGCGATCGCAAGTCCCAGACCGGTCCCGCCGAATTTGCGTGCCGGGCCATGGTCGACCTGCTCGAATTCCTGGAAGATGCGCTCAGCCTCGGTCGCGTTGAAGCCGATGCCGGTGTCGTGCACGTCGATATCCAGATAGGTGGAGCCGGGACCATCGCTGCGTCCGGTCACTTCAACGGAAATGCCGCCCTCATCGGTGAACTTGATGCCATTTCCGATCAGGTTGAACAGGATCTGACGCACCCGTGTCGCGTCAAGCGTCACCGTCTCCGGCAGGCGCGGATCCAGCATTGTGCCGATTTCAAGACCTTTTGCATGGGCTTTCGGCGCCAGCAGCTCGACCACGCTTTCCGACAGCGTGCCGACCCTGACGGGGGCTTTCTGGATTTCGAGCTTTCCCGCTTCGACCTTTGAAAAGTCCAGCACTTCATCGATCAGGAGGAGCAGGGTTTCCCCGGACGTTTCGAGCGCTTCGATATAGGCGGACTGCTCTTTTGTCAGGCGCGTGTCCCTGAGCAGCGATGCCATGCCGAGTATGCCGTTGAGAGGCGTTCGGATCTCGTGGCTGACCGTTGCCAGAAAGCGGGACTTGGCCTCGTTCGAGTTTTCCGCCGAATGACGCGCGGCCAGCAGCTCCTCCTCGATCAGCCGCCGCTCCGTGACATCGCGCAAAACAGTCTGCACCAGCTGCATGTCGGAGGCAGTGTCCCTGACCGGGATATCGATCCGGGAAAACCAGCGCGGCCCCTGGGCGGTTTGAATATGGAGATCCTGAAAGGTCGTTCTTCCCGAAAGGCTCATGTCTGACGGCGCCTGTACCTGCACGCCGTCCTTGTCGATCAGCGGCAGCTTCATGGCGTTGCCGGGGACGAGGTCATGCACCTCTCCGAAGACATCCTCTGCGGCGGAATTGACATACTGGATGATGCCCTCCGCGTCCCGACGCACGACAACGTCGCCGAGCGTTGCCAGGATGCTCGCGTGCCGTTCGTCGGATTCGCCCAGTTCCCAGGCCTTGTCCTCGAGTTCCTCGATCCGCGCCATCAGGCGTCTGATTTTGGCGTCCTTCGACTGGATGGCTTCCACGGACCGGTGCATGTCGTCGGCGAACATGCGCCAGACGGCCAGTCCGCCGGCAAAGAAGGCGAGGCCAACGCCCAGAAACCGGGTAAGGCCCTCACCGGCGACCAGGAAAAGCGCAGCCCCCAGGCCCATGACAAGACCGGCGACCGCCAGGTGCTGAAGCGCCTTGCGGGGCGGGGAAACCGGTTTATCCGTCGCGCGGCGGCCAGGTCCGACATCAGGTCCAACATCGGGTTCGGAGGCATCCTGAGCGGCGCCTGTGCGGCTCTGGTCGGGCTCGATCTCATCTGCATATGCGCTTTGGATGGCGGAAACGTGCGCGTCTTCCGTAGTCTGCAGGATGCTGGTTTCAGCGCTCTCGGTCCGGTTGCCGTTCTGACGTGCCAAGGGGAGGTCTCTCTTGCTGGATCAATGCCAAAGAGAGTGCCGCTTAATCTTTTAGAAACCGTTTCACTGAGCGCACACGGTCGATAATTCCGGTGCGGAGCAAGCGCGTCAGGCGCATTTGGCATGGCGTGTCGCCTGTATTGCCATTGCGGGACGGGTTATTGCGCCTTGCCCTGCCGGTTCATGCAGGACAAGGCATTGTTTTATCTGACGTCCAGAAAACCGATGATCCTGCGAACGTCCTTCAGCACCGGCTCGGCGATGGCGGAGGCCTTTTCGGCTCCCGTCTTCAGGACTGAATCAATCTGGGTCTTGTCGTCCATCAGCCGCCGCATTTCGTCCGTCATCGGCGACAGTTTGCCGACAGCGAGCTCCGACAGGGCCGGCTTGAAGGTCGAGAACTGCTGCCCGCCGAAGTCCTTCAGCACGTCTTCCTTGGAGCTGTCGTTGAGCGCCGCAAAGATACCGACAAGGTTGTCGGCTTCCGGGCGGTTCTCAAGACCGTCAACCTCGCTCGGCAGCGCGTCCGGATCCGTCTTGGCTTTCCGGACCTTCCTGGCGATCGTGTCGGCATCGTCGGTCAGGTTGATGCGCGACAGATCCGAGGGATCCGACTTCGACATTTTCTTGGTGCCGTCGCGCAGGGACATGATCCGTGTTGCCGGCCCTGCGATCATGGGCTCGGTCAGCGGAAAATACAGCTGCTCGGGCAATTCGGGTGACGGTGTCGGGTTGGGGACGCCTATTCCGAGGTCCTTGATCCGTTCGCCGAAGTCGTTGTTGAACTTCGCGGCAATGTCCCGTGTCAGTTCAAGATGCTGCTTCTGATCGTCGCCGACCGGAACATGTGTTGCACGGTAGGCAAGGATGTCCGCCGCCATCAGGTTCGGATAGGCGAACAGTCCGACGGAGGCGTTCTCCTTGTTTTTACCGGCCTTTTCCTTGAACTGGGTCATCCGGTTGAGCCAGCCGATCCGCGCGACGCAGTTGAAGATCCACGCGAGTTCGGCGTGTTCACGCACTTGCGACTGGTTGAAGATGATCGACTTTTCCGGGTCGATGCCGGCGGCGATGTAGGCAGCGGTCACTTCGCGGGTGGCATTGCTGAGTTCTTCCGGGTCCGGAAAGCCGGCCGTGATGGCGTGGGAATCGACCACGCAGAAAATTGTCGGCATCTGGTCCTGCAGGGGAACCCAGCGGGACACCGCTCCGAGATAATTGCCAAGGTGGAGGTTGCCGGTTGGCTGAACGCCTGAAAAGACACGGGGCTGGAACGCCGTCATTTTAAATCCCTTTATTGGTGCGGCCGGTTGGAAGGGCGCTGTGAAACTTTGGGCGCGCCGGGTTTAAGCCCGCAAAGCCTGGGATGCAAGCGGTATTGCGCGAAAGGCGCGGTTTGTTTGTCAGGTGTTGCGCCGTGTCAACGTCCGGAACATGCCGACGAGATCCGCGCCGCCGCTCACTTGCGCGAACACCGCGAAGGTCACGACCCCGGTGAGCACCAGGAGGCCAAGGCTCGCCGCCCGGACGATCAGCCAGGACCCGGAGAGGGACGGCGCGAGCACAATGGCTGCGAAGTGAATGGCCACGCCCATCAAAAGGCTTGCCAGCAGCACCAGAACCAGCCGCCGCAAAAGCGGGATGTCGGGAACAAAATGGCCGCGCCTGTGAAGCACGACAATCAGCAGTGCGGTGTTGACCCAGCCGGCGATCGTCGTCGCAAGCGCGATGCCGACATGCTTGAGCACCGGAAACAGGGCGAGCGACAGACAGACATTCACCACCATCCCGACGGCCGCGAATTTCATCGGGGTCTTGGTGTCCTCGCGCGCGAAATAGCCCGGCGAGAAAACCTTGTTGAGCACGAATGCGGGCAAGCCCAGGGAAAACGCCATCAGCGCTGCAGCGGTCCCGTCGACGGCGGCAGCGTCAAAACGCACGCGCTGGAACAGTACGGACACGATCTCATGCGGGACGACGGCGAGCGCAACGGCGGCCGGCAGCGTCAGCACCAGGGAGATTTCGAGGGCGCGGTTGAGGCTCACCTGATAGGCATTGACCTCTCCGGCCCGCAACTGGCGGGTCAGGCTTGGCAGCAGAACGACGCCGATGCCGATGCCGATCACGCCGAGAGGCAGCTGGTAGAGACGGTCGGCGAAATAGAGCATCGCATTCGCGCCGTCCTGCAGCGAGGCAATGATCGTTCCGACGGCAATGTTCAGCTGGGTGACACCGCCTGCAATGATCCCGGGGATCCCGAGAACGAGCAGGCGTTTTGCGGATTTGGTGTAGCGGGGCCGGAAGACCGGGATCCGGAAGCCGAGCCGTTTCAGGTCAGCGATGACCACCAGCAACTGAACGATGCCGCCGAAGGTCACGCCCGCGCTCAGGATAATGCCGAGATCCGTGTTGTCGTCGATGCCTGCGGCCAGAACGCTGCCGAGAACGATGCTCATGACCACGTTCAGCATGACCGGAGCAAAGGCGGCTGCGGCAAAGCGCTGATAGGTGTTCAGGATTCCTGCCAGGAATGCCAGAAGCGACATGAAGATCAGGTAGGGAAAGGCGATCCGCGCCATCAGGACGGTCAGGTCGAACTTGGCACTGTCTGTGCTGAAGCCCGGTGCCAGTCCCCAGACCACGAAGGGCATGAAAATCTGTGCAATCGCCGTCAGGGCGAGCAGGCAGAACAGCAGCGCCGCGGCGATTTCCCCGGCAAATCGCCGCGCGCCTTCGTCGCCCTCTTCTTCCACCGCGCGGCCGAACAGGGGGATGAAAGCGGAGTTGAAGGCACCTTCCGCAAACAGCCTGCGAAACAGGTTCGGCAGGCGGAAGGCAACGGCAAAGGCGTCTGCGACCGGCCCTGTGCCGACCGCCGCGGCCAGAAGCACGTCCCGCACGAAGCCGAGCACCCGGCTCAACATGGTTGCGCCGCCGACCGTCGTGAAGTTGCGGACAAGACTCATTCAGGCAGCGCTCCCGGGGAATTTTTCGACATTCACGAGGCCTGACGCTGAACTTTTCTGGATACGGGCGCGGCCGGATCCAGTTCCAGACGGCCCTTGACGGCATCGGTAAGACGCTCGCGGATGATTTCCTGCCGCCCGATATTGGAGATTTTCTGGCCTGTCAGGTCGGTCACGTAAAAGACATCGACGGCCTTTTCGCCGAAGGTCGAGATATGCGCCGACCCGATATTGAGATTGAGCGTCGCAATGGAGCGTGTCAGGTCATAGAGAAGGCCGGGCCTGTCGAGGCCGGAAATCTCCAGAACCGTGCATTCATCCGAAAGCGCGTTGTTGACCAGGATCTCGGTGGCAACCTTGAAGGCCTTCACGCGGCTCTTCATCGTGTTTTTCTTGGTGATCGGCTCCGGGAGACGCTCATCGCCCCTGAGGGTGGTTTTGATCAGCCGCGTGATCCGTTCGCCGCGGCGGCGCTCGTCATCGTCGTCCGGCAGTTCGCGGCCGATGAAGATCGTATCAAGCGCAAACCCGTCCGTTGTCGTGTCGATCTGCGCGTCGACGATATTGGCGCCGGTGGAGAAACACGAGCCCGCGATGATGGACAGAAGGCGCGGGTGATCCGGAGCCATGATATTGAGCTCGGTCACACCCTCGAAGGCGCGCGGAATGACGTCAAAGGCAAGCCGCTGGCCGCTCTTGTCCGCCTTGCGCAGCAGTTCGGCATGGGTCAGCAGCCGCTCCGGTTCGGTCCGAAGCCAATAGGCCGGGTAGTGACGCTTGAGATAGGCTGCCCTGTCCTTCTTGCTCCAGTGTTCCAGCTTGGCCACGAGCTCGCTCTTGGCCGTTTCGACAGCTTCCTTGTGCGACATCTTCGAATGCCCGCCGGACAGGTGCGGCTCCGTGGCGTAGAACAGGGTTCTGAGCAGCTGTCCCTTCCAGCCGTTGAAAACGCCCGGCCCGACGGCGCGGATATCGGCGACTGTCAGGATCAGCAGCATTTTCAGCCGTTCCAGAGATTGTACGGTCTGCGCGAAATCCGTGATCGTCTTGCGGTCGTTGAGGTCGCGCGACTGCGCAATGGTGCTCATATCGAGATGATGCTCGATCAGCCACGCGACCGTTTCGGTCTCCGCCTCGTTCAAGCCGAAACGCGGGCAAATCTTGCGCGCGACCCGCGCACCGGCAACGGAATGGTCCTCGGGGCGGCCTTTCGCGATATCGTGCAGGAACATCGCAACGTAAAGCACCTTGCGGTTCTGCAGCGTCAGGATCAGGTCCGTCGACAGGGGGTGATCTTCACCGGAATTCCCTCGCTCGATTTCCGAAAGGACGCCAATCGACCGGATCAGGTGCTCGTCGACCGTGTAGTGGTGATACATGTTGAACTGCATCATGGCGACGACCTTGCCGAAGTCGGGCACGAACCTGCCCAGGACCCCGGTTTCGTTCATCTTGCGCAGGATTGTCTCGGGTTTGTTGCGCGATGTCAGGATCGACAGGAACAGCCGGTTTGCTTCCGGGTCGTTCCTGAGATTGCTGTCGACCAGCTTCAGGGAATGCCGGATCAGCCGGGTCAGCTTCGGGTGAAGATTGTAATTGTGCTTTTCCGCGAGCTGGAAAACCCTGAGCAGGTTGGCGGGAGCGGTTTCGAAGATCGTGTCGTTGGTAACGTTCAGCCGGTTGTTTTCGACAATGAAACCGGCCGCGCCCTTGACCGGTTTGATGGGATCGGTGACGCGCCCGCTTCGCAGGCGGCGCACCATGCCGGAAAAGCCCTTCCCGCGGGGCTCCTTGACGTGTTCTTCCTCCAGCGCCGCGCAAATGATGCGCGTCAGGTCACCGACATCCTTGGCGACAAGGAAATAGTGTTTCATGAACCGTTCCACGTCGCGCATACCCGGATGCTGGGTGTAGCTGAGCCGGATCGCGATTTCGCGCTGGAACTCGAACGCGAGCCGCTCCTCGGGCCGTCCGGTCAGGAAGTGCAGATGGCAGCGGACTGCCCACAGAAAGTCCTCCGACTTTGCAAACCGGGCGTATTCGGACCGTGTCAGCACACCCTTCTTGACAAGGTCCGACTGCTTGACGACGCGGTAGTGATACTTGGCAATCCAGAACAGCGTGTTGAGGTCGCGAAGCCCGCCCTTTCCTTCCTTGATGTTGGGTTCGACGAGATACCGTGACGTTCCCTGGCGCCGGTGCCGTTCGTCGCGCTCCTTCAGCTTCGCCGCGATGAATTCGGAGCTGGTTCCGTTCACGACATCCGTGCCGAAGCGTTTGATGAGATCCTCGAACAGCGGTGCGTCGCCCCAGATATGCCGGGCTTCCAGAACGGCGGTGCGAATGGTCATGTCGGATCGGCTGAGCCGGATGCATTCGTCGATGTTCCGGGTCGCGTGCCCGACCTTGAATCCCAGATCCCAGAGCATGTAGAGGATGTATTCGACGACCTGCTCGCCCCATGGCGTCTGTTTGTAGGGCAGGATGAAAAGCAGATCGATATCCGACCCCGGAGCAAGCGTTCCACGCCCGTAGCCGCCGACGGCGGCAACCGACATGCGCTCGGCAGCGGAGGGGTTCGTGACGCGGTAGACATGCGACACGGCGAAATCGTAGATCACGCGGATGAGTTCATCCTGAACGTGGGACAGCCGGGAAGCGCACAACAGCCCGCCGCCATCCTCGTTCAGCTTTTCCTGAACGCGATCGCGCGCCGCCTTTACCTCTGTCTTCAAAAGGCTCAAGACGGCCGACCTGACCTTGCTGTCCGATCCGTCGCCGTCATGGTCGCCTGTAAGCGCGGCCAGGCGGGATCGAAGGTCATCCGCGTCGATCAGTCCGGCGAGTTCTTCCTGGCTGGGGCGCATTGTTTTGTCGGCAATCCGTTCGGTAAATCAGAGGGTCAGGTGGTCTACGAATGCTGGTTATATAGGGATCGCAGCATAAGGACACGGAAATCTGAAAACATCGCTGCCGCACGGGAAAACTCGACCGTCTTGATGGTCCTCATCCGTGTGCGAAGCGTCCTGCAACCGGGTATCGCCGCATGCGGACTGCACGATCCGGCTCACACATCGTCCTTGGCGGCCGACACTCTGAGCTGATGAAGGAGCGTGACCAGGGAGTCTTCCGACAGCACGTTGATTTTCAAGGACAGCTGATTGGCAAGTTCCGTTGCCTTCGGGTGCATGCCCGCGGTGTCGATCGTGATCCGCGGGTCCGACAGTTCCGCAAGGCGCTGGATTTCTTCCGCTTCGTCCCAGATGACGTTGAAATAGGTGATGATCCGCTGCACCAGAAACCAGGTCGGCTTGCCTCTTTTGCCGTGTTCGAGCGCTGAAAGATATGCGCTGGAAACCGAAAGCGCTGCTGCCATTTCTTTCAGGGAAACGCCTCGCTTTGCCCTGAGTTCCCGAATTTTAGCCCCTAGCGGTGTCACGGTTCTACCTTCTTTTACGAATCCGCACGTAGAGCGCCCCCGCTCCACCGTGGCTCGCATGGGCCTCCTCATAGCCCAGGACCACCGAACGCATATCCGGCATGGCAAGCCATTGGGGCACCATTCTGCGTAAAATCCCGCGTTCGTCCATATAGGCGTGCCCGGGCCCCGCACCTTTGCCGGTGATAACCAACACAACTTTGTGACTGCGGGCCTGCGCCTGATAGAGAAAACCGCGCAGACGGTCATGCGCCTGATACTGCGTCAGACCGTGCAGGTCGATCCTGGCATCTATGGACCGGACACCCCTTACGATCTTCCGGCGGTACCGGGTTTCCAGCTGGTGAAGCGGCAGAAGGTCGGGCGTTTTCTTTTCCGGTGCCGGGGCCTTGATGGCCGTCGCCGTCTTCGGCGACTTCACCGCTGCGCGCGGCTTGTCTTTTTTGCTTTCTTCAAGCTCCGCTTCAAGGATCCTGATCCGGTCCGGGTCAAGCGGTGTGAGTGTTTTTGCAATCTTGCCCCAGAGCTCCCGGTCTTCAGGTGACAGGCTGCCCTTTTTCCCCCTCTTCGTCATCGGTCAGTCCGTTGCCGGTTCCGGCGCGGGGCGAACCGGATCCGGAATCAGAAGAGTGAAGGTGGCCTTGTGCCGAATATCGCCGGCAATTTCGCCGGCCCTGTTGCCGGACCCCGTGAAGATATCACCGCGCGAACGGCCCCTGATGGCGGAGCCGGTATCGTCGGCGATCATAAGCCGCGAGAAGGTCTGTTCGCCCTTGTCCGGGTCCTTGAAACCGGCCTCGACGAAAACGAATGCACCATAGGGAAGATGCGCCGAATCGACCGCAAGGCTGCGGCCCGCAACCAGGGGCAGACCCGCCGCGCCGACGGGACCATCATCCGGCCCTGCCTCGAGAACCTCGCGGAAGAAGATGTAGGACCGGTTTTCGCCGAAGAGTGCATCGCGCTTTTCCGGGTTCCCGGACAGCCAGGATCTGAGACCGGCCATGGTGAAGTCTTCCGGCGTTCCTTCGCCGCGTTCGACAAGAAGCCGTCCGATGCCGGTATACGCATGCCCGGTCTTGCCGGCATAGCCGACACGCATCACGCTGCCGTCGGTAAGCCGCAACCGAGCTGAGCCCTGTACATGGACGAAATAGGCGTCGACCGGGTCGGCGAGCCAGACCAGTTCCAGGTTTTCATCGTCGAGCGCGCCGGCCATGATGGCGGCCCGGTCCGGCATTTCCGACAAGCCGTTGCCTGTCCGGCGCCCATGGCTGAGCTCAGGCGGCCAGTCGGGCGGCCTGGTCTTCGCGGCAATCGCCTCAAGGCCCGCCGGCTTCCGGTGAAGCGGCACCGGAAAACCGTCTGTCCGGATGCGGGAAGCGGCAACTTCAGGCTCGTAATATCCGGTGACGAAGCCCGGGTCGGCGATACGGTAGGCCGTGAACCGGCCCTCGAAAAACCGCCGGGCACCGCCGGGCGTTGCGACATCCGGCTCGGCGGCCAGGCGGCAAAGCGCGTTCAAATTCGCAGCATCGTAGCCGGGCAGACCCGATGAGCCGAAGGAGGCGGTGGTTTCGCAAAAGCGCCGGAACGCGGCAACTGCCTTGTGCTGGTCTTCGTTGGCCCAGCCCGTGAGATCGGTGAATTCGGCTTTCGTCAAATGAGCGGGAAGCCCCTGGCTTTGCGGCGTGGCCATGGCGGCTCCTGCAAACAAAAGCGGCGCGGCCAGAGCCGCGCCTCTCAAACTGATGGATACCCGGCGAAGTACGCTGCCCCTCGCCCACCGGTCCGTTCGCGTCATGGTTACTCGGCGGATTCGGTCGCGACCAGCTTCCAGTTCGGGTCGCGCGAATGGGTATCGCGCGCGAATGTCCAGATATCGACCACCTCGGTCACCTTGGCCGGATCGCCGTCCACGACTTCGCCGGCCTTGTCGCGCGTTGCGGAAATCAGCTGGCTGTGGATCTTGACCGTCACCTGGGCGACCGTTCCCTT
>JBCDEN010000540.1:0-3495 GCA_039179715.1 Pseudomonadota bacterium | reverse complement strand
TCTATAACGACATGAAAATCGGAGGCATGTCTTGAACCGCTATGCGCGCAATCTGCGGGGCTACGGCCCCTTTCCACCCGATCCGCAATGGCCCGGAAACGCGAGGATCGCCGTTCAGTTCGTGCTGAACTACGAGGAAGGCGGCGAGAACAATGTGCTGCATGGCGATGCCGCCTCCGAAGCGTTCCTGTCCGACATTCCCGGCGCTGCGCAATGGCCCGGTCAGCGGCACTGGAACATGGAATCCATGTATGAATATGGCGCAAGGGCCGGGTTCTGGCGCTTGCACCGGCTGTTCACCCGCACCGGGATACCGCTCACGATCTACGGTGTCGCGTCCGCCCTGGCACGCAATCCCGAACAGGTCGAAGCCATGAAGGAGGCCGGGTGGGAAATTGCAAGTCACGGCCTCAAGTGGATCGAGCACAAGGACATGCCGGACGAAGAGGAACGGGCCGCGATTGCGGAGGCGATCCGGCTGCATACGGAAGTCGTGGGCGAGCGTCCGCGCGGCTGGTACACGGGCCGCTGCTCGCAGAATACCGTCCGGCTCGTCGCCGAGGAAGGCGGCTTCGATTATATCTCCGATACCTACGACGACGACCTGCCTTACTGGCTGGAGGTTGCCGGGCGCGACCAACTGATCATCCCCTATACGCTCGAAGCCAATGACATGCGCTTTGCGGTGTCGCCCGGCTGGAGCGACGGCGAGGATTTCTTCAACTACCTGAAAAACGCCTTTGACGTGCTTTACGCGGAGGGCGAGACCGATACGCCGAAGATGATGTCCATCGGCCTGCACTGCCGGCTCGTGGGACGGCCCGGAAAGATCATGGCGCTCCGGAAGTTCATCGATCACATCCAGTCCCGGGACGGCGTCTGGTGTCCGCGCCGGATCGACGTTGCCGACCACTGGGCCAAACACCATCCGCCAAAGCGGTCGATGCATCCGAGCCGCATGGAACGCATCGAATTCACCGAGCGGTTCGGCGGCATCTTCGAGCACTCCCCGTGGATTGCCGAGCGTGCGTTCGATCTCGAACTCGGACCGGCACATGACTGTGCTCCGGGCATTCACAATGCGCTTTGCCGCATGTTCCGCTCCGCCAGCCGGGACGAACGCCTCGGCGTCCTGAAAGCGCATCCGGATCTTGCCGGAAAGCTGGCTGAGGCCGGGCGGTTGACCGCCGAAAGCACATCGGAGCAGGCGAGCGCAGGGCTGGATCTTCTGACGGACGAGGAGCGGGCGACCTTCAGCGCACTGAATACCGCCTATGTCGAAAAGCACGGCTTTCCCTTCATCATCGCGGTCCGGGATCACGACAAGGCGTCGATCCTGGCGGCATTCCGGCACCGGATCGACAATGACGGGGAAACGGAGTTCGCGGAGGCCTGCCTGCAGGTGGAACGCATCGCCCGCTACCGTCTTGAGGACCTGTTGCCGTGACTGCGAAGACGATCACCGCAAGGGCGCTGACGGCGGAGGCATTCATGCCCTTCGGAGACGTGATCGAACGCTCCGGTGCACCGGACAAGATCATCAATCAGGGCATGTGCGGACGTCATCATGACCTTGCCCGCGTGGACTTCGGTTCGGGCCGGGCCGGCATCAGCCTGTTCGACGCCAAGGCCAGATCCTTGCCGCATACCGTGGACATGGTCGAGCGGCACCCCGAGGGCAGCCAGGCCTTCATGCCCGTGGATGGTGTGCCGATGCTGATCATCGTTGCGGAGGACGAAGCCGGTCAACCGGTCAATCTGAAGGCATTTGTCAGCCAGCCGGGACAGTCGGTCAATCTTCACCGGGGAACCTGGCACGGGGTGCTGGCACCCCTTGGAAGCCCGGGACGGTTCGTGGTCGTCGACCGGATCGGAGACGGCGACAACCTGGAGGAATTCTGGTTTCCCGAGCCTTATGTTGTTGAGGAAATCGAAGGCTGACAGGCGCGTATGCGAGCTTACTCAGAGCTGCATCACCGCTCCGACATCAGCCGCGCCATGTCGATCATCCGGTGCGAAAAGCCCCATTCATTGTCGTACCAGCCGAAAATTCGCGCCTGACGCTCGCTGGCCGACAGAGTTTCAGGCAGCGCGATCACGAGCGACTCCGGTCTTGTGCGCATGTCGGTGGACACGACACGGTCACCGGTGAAGCCGATGACGCGACTTCCGGAAAAAACGCGTTGCAGCATCTCGTTGACCGGTTCGCGCACGGCTTTTTTCCAGGTCACGGTCAGATCAACAGCCGACACGCTGATCGTCGGCACCCTGACAGCTGCGCCGGTGATGCGGCCCTCTATCCGGGGCACGACCTTTCCGACCAGCTTCGTTGCGCTTGTCGTGGTCGGAACCATCGAGACGCCACCGGCCCGGCTGCGCTCCAGCGGGCCGCGCGGCGCATCCACCATCGGCTGGCTGCCGGTGTAGCAGTGGATCGTCGTCATGTGTCCGGCCTCGATCCCGATGGCATCGTCAAGGCCGCGCAGCAACGGGGCGAGCGCGTTGGTGGTGCAGGATCCGTTGGAAACAATCCGGAGATCGCCGAGCTGCTCCTCATTGGCACCCAGAACAAGCGTTTTGTCCGCTGCCTGCGAAGGCCCGGAAATCAGGACATTTGCGGCACCGGCCTCAAGCCCGCGCCGGGCGACCTCAAGCGTATCGGCCTTGCCGGTGCATTCCATCACGACGTCGACGCCGGTTAGATCGAGCGCCGAAAGATCCGGTTGCTGCGTAAACGGAATTTCCACGTCGTCAATCTTGAGGGAGGCGTCACCTGCCTCGACAGCGCCCGGATAGGGGCCAAAGACGCTGTCGTATTTGAAAAGATAGGCACAGGTCTCAAGCGGAGCGATGTCGTTGATCGCCGCGACGGTGACACCCTGATGGCCGGGCCGGGTCAGGATCTGGCGCAGGACGGTCCGGCCGATCCGGCCGAACCCGTTGATGACAATCCGCATGACGACGACCTGTCTCTCGGTTCTCCACAGTCACGATGCCATCGGAAACACGGCATCCTGAAAGACTGCCTATCATGCTTTAAGCCATTGATCTCATTTATATTGTCCCTAAGGACAATTGCACAATGTCACCGTCCCGCATCAAAGCGGCCGGCAGGGCGAAGCGGCATGTGCCGGTTGACGTCCTTGTAAAGAAGGTAGCGGAAGAGACCCGGTCCGCCCGCGTAGCAGGCCTGCGGACAAAAGGCGCGCAACCACATGTAGTCACCCGCTTCCACCTCGACCCAGTCCTGGTTGAGACGATAGACCGCCTTGCCCTGAAGGACATAAAGGCCGTGCTCCATGACGTGGGTTTCCGCGAACGGGATGACTGCGCCAGGCTCAAACGTCACGATGTTGACATGCATGTCGTGACGAAGATCGGCGGGTTCCACAAAGCGGGTCGTTACCCACTTTCCCTCCGTTCCGGGCATGGCGATCGGGGCGTGGTCGTTTTCATGGGTGACGAAGAACTGGGGCGCGGCGAGGCCGTCAACAG